>JBQCJQ010000360.1:0-11666 GCA_051952615.1 Humibacter sp. | reverse complement strand
GGTATCGCGAGAACGGGATGCCGCGCCCGCCGAGCCTGTTCGGAGCAGCGAGCGAGAGGTAACCGCGTTCACGGAGCTGGCCGAGCAACTCGGGTGGCACGGTGCCGTCCGCTTCGATCCGTTCGGCGTAGTCCTCGCCCGGGCCGGTGACCCACTCGGTGATCTCGCGCTTGAGGGCCGCGAACTCATCGTCTCCGACCTGGGCGGGAAATGTGTCCTGTTCGGCGTATTCGGTGCCGGCGACCTCACTCATGCGTTCTCCTTCCGGTGCGCGGCGTCTTCGGCGACGAATGCCGCCGCCAGCTCACGCAGCAGGTTCTTCTGAATCTTCCCCACGACATTGCGCGGCAGTGCATCGATGTGCTCGACGCGCTCGGGCCAGTAGTACTTCGACGCGCCCGCCCGACGGAGATAATCCTGCACCTCCTCGAGGGTGAGGGGCGAACCGTCGGCCGCCGGAACGACGAACGCGCACGCCCGCTCGCCCAGCCGCGCGTCGGGCATCGCGACGATGGCGACGTCGGTGACCTTCGGGTGCTGGTAGAGCAGGTTCTCGATCTCGACCACCGGAACCTTCTCGCCGCCCCGGTTGATGACATCCTTCACACGACCGGTGATGTGGAGGAATCCAGCCTTGTCGAGGTAGGCGAGATCACCGGTCCGGTACCAGCCGTCCTTCGTGAAGACGTCCGACGTGAGGTCGAAGCGATCGAGATAGCCGTCGAAGACCGTCGGGGACCGCAGTTCGTAGTTGCCCTCGATTCCTGCTTCGACCTCATCGCCCCGGTCGTCGACGATGCGCACGTCGACTCCGAACAGCGCGCGACCGTCACTGCCCCAGGCATCCTCGGGCCTGTCGTCGGTGCCGGCCAGGGTTCCCAGGCAGGTCTCGGTGGTGCCGAACGCGCCGAGCACCTTGGAGCCCAGAAGTTCGGTGGCGCGCTGCGCGAGCGCACGCGGAACCGCGGCGCCCGTCGCCACGAAGATGCGCAGGCTGCTCGGCTTCGGTTCGCCGGCGTCGACCAGGGCGACCAGATCCGACAGGAACGGTGTCGCGGCCTGCACGAACGTCGCGTGCGCCTCTCCGAAGGCACGCTCGAGCGATACGCGACCGTCCCATACGGGCTGAATGACCATGGCGACGCCGAGGCGCCACGCCAGCAGCATGCCGTACAGGAACCCGGTCTGGTGGGCGAGCGGAGAGGGAACGTAGATGCGGTCGTCATGAGTAAGTCCGAGGTGCCTTACCTCCATGGCCGTCGCGAGACCGAGACTGCGATAGGTGTGCTGCACCCCCTTGGGCTCTCCGGTCGTGCCGGATGTGAACAGCAGTTGGCAGTAGTCGTCGACGCGTGGCGCGACACGAGCGAGCACGTCCCTGTCGACCGTCACTGCAGACAGTGCCGCGACGTCGTACCCCCAGTTCCAGTCCGTGGCCCTGGCGTCCTCGACGGCGTCGTTCGGGATGGGCGGAACATCGACCGACGAGTCCCCGCCGCGGCGATTCTCACTGCGCAGCACGACGACATGCTCGACCGAGAGGCGCCTGCCGCGTGTCTCGGTCTCCCCGATCGCCGCCAGAAGCTCGACAACGGGCTGCCTTCCGCGGAAGTAGTTCGGCAGGAACACCACACGGGCACGCGAACGGCTGAGCGTCATGGATGTCTCACGCGGGCCGAAAACGGGCATGATCGGCGTCACGACCGCCCCGACCTGCATGATCCCGAGGGCGATGGCGATGAACTCGCTCCAGTTCGGCAGTTGCACAGCGACGGGCTCTCCCCGGCGCACTCCCATCTCGAGCAGTAGGGCGGACACCTTGTCCGCTTCCTCACCCAGTTCTTGCCAGGTCAGCGAGGTGAGGGAGTTGCCGTCCACCTCGAATACAGCGGGCTCGTCCGGCTCTGCCGTCCGCATGGCGGCGACGGCCTCCGTGAGCAGCAGCGGTTCGGCGAGCACCCCGAGCGACGCGGCGACGTCGCCGGCCGTTGCCGCGTGTTCCTCTGCCTCGTTCTCGATCGGCTTGGTACCGACATCCATGTGAAGTCCGATGCCGTTCATCCCGTCGAGGAACATCGGATACGAGATTCGGTAGGCGTGCGGATAGGTGAGCGTGGAGTGACCATCGGCTCGCGTGGCCGCGACGGCCAGCGCCATCAGCACGCGGTGATCGTTGAACGATGACATGGCCGCGCCCGTCAACGAGTCGACACCGGTGATCCGCAACTCGTCCGGGCTCTGTTCGAGGCGCCCGCCCATGCGGTTCAGCTGCAACATGGCGGCTACGCGGTCGGACTCCTTGAGCCGGATGTGCTTCACGTTGTGCAGGCGAGACGTGCCATCGGCGAAGGTGGCCAGCGTGGCAAGCACCGGCAGCAGGTCGGGGATCGGACCGCAGTCGACATCGATGGGCTTGAGCCTGAGGCCGTCGTGGGCGATCCGGACGAACCCGGTCTTCTCGTCGCTGACGATCGGCACGCCCATCTCGGCGGCGAGGTCGAGGAAGCCCGCCTCGGGATGATCCGTCTCGGCCGCGCGCGTCGCCGACAGCCCGCGCAGCAGCACGTCGCCCGGGTGAAGAGCCGCGGCAGCGACACCGAACGCGGCCGAGCCGATGTCGGGCGGGATGCGATACTCGGCGGGCCGCGCCGTCTGTCCGGCGGGCACCCGGTAGGTCAGCCAGTCATCTGACACCTCGACGTGCAGACCGAACATGCGCATCATGCGGACGGTCAGGTCCACGTACGGCTGCTCGTTGAGGTGGCCGCCCGTCACATGGATGGTCGTGTCGTTCTGCGCGAACGGTGCGAGGAGCAACAGCCCGCTCAGCCACTGGGACAGCGTTCCCGCGATGGAGACATCCCCTCCGAGGGGCGCGCGCGGCTGCACGGTGATCGGCGGACAGTCGTCCGTGCTCTCCAGCCGCACGCCCATCTGTTGGAGCGAGTCGAGCAGTGCTTTGATGGGCCTGCGCTGGAAGTACTTCATTCCGGTGAGTGTCATCGGTCGGTCCGCGAGCGACGCGAGGCCGACCATGAAGTACAGCGTCGTGCCGCTGGAGCCCACGTTGAGCACTCCGTCCGGCCCGCTCGAGCCGTGCTCGATCACCTCGGACGCCCTGTATCGTCCGCCGTGCACGATGTACGAGTCGCCGTCGATGTCGATACGGGTTCCGAGCGCTCGCAGCACGCTCACCGTCCACTCGATCTGTCGCGTCGCCGACAGCCCCCGCACGACACTCGTGCCCTCGGCCAGCGACGCCAGCACGAGGGCACGATGTGCGCGATATTTCGAAACGGGAATGTCGAGTTCGTTCTCCAGCCGATCCCGGGTTCCTTGCACCATCAGTCGCATATGTTCTCTTCCGTTCCGTTCACGCCAGGCCGGACCCCTCCCCTCCGTCGCGACCTTGCGACACCGACGGGACAGACCGTGGCGCCTGTGCCGAGTCGCCAACGATGGGGAACTCGGCGAGCGATAGGCTAGCCCCATCGTCCGGAATGGGGGGCGGCATGCGGATCGATTTCGCCGAATCCGAGCGATCGACCGTCGGCATCGAGTGGGAGGTCGCCCTCGTCGACCGCGACACCGGTGACCTGGTGCAGATCGCCGACGAGGTGCTGAAGTCGCTCGGTCCGGGCGATGGCACCGAGCATCCTCAGATCACCCACGAGTTGCTCCTCAACACCATCGAGCTGATCAGCGGTGTGCATCACACCGTTCCCGACGCGGTGGCAGACCTCGGAAATCTCATCGATCTGGTCAGGGAGACCACCGACCCCCTCGGCGTCGAGCTGATGTGCGCGGGAACCCACCCGTTCGCCCAGTGGTTCGACCAGCGAGCCACGCCGAGCGAGCGGTACGACCACCTGCTGGAGCGCACCCAGTGGTGGGGCCGCCAGATGCTCATCTGGGGCGTGCACGTGCACGTCGGGGTCGAGCGCCGTGACAAGGTGCTGCCCATCGTGAACGGTCTGCTCACCTACTATCCGCACCTGCAGGCCCTCAGCGCGTCGAGCCCGTTCTGGGGCGGCGTCGCCACCGGGTACGCGTCGAACCGTGCCCTGATGTTCCAACAGCTGCCGACGGCCGGCCTTCCGTGGCAGCTCGCGCGGTGGGAGGACTACGAGGCCTATGTCGCGGACCTGATCGCCACACAGGTGATCAGGGACTACAGCGAAGTGCGGTGGGACATCCGGCCGTCACCGCGCTGGGGCACCGTGGAGATGCGGGCGTGCGACGGTGTGTCGAGTGCGACCGAGCTCGGGGCGCTGGCGGCGGTCATCCACTGCCTCGTCGAGCGGATGTCCGGCCAGCTCGACCGCGGAGAGGAACCGCTCGTGCTGCAGCCGTGGTTCGTGCGCGAGAACAAGTGGCGGGCGGCCAGGTACGGCATCGAGGCCGACATCATCCTCGACCCCGGCGGCGCGCAGGGACACGTCGTCGACGGCATCCGGATGCTCGTCGAGGAGCTCGCGCCGATCGCGGAGCGCCTCGGGTGCGAACGTGAATTGAACGACGTCGAGCTGATCCTCGCGAAGGGCGTGAGCTATCAGCGGCAGCTCGCGGTCGCGGAGGCGAACGGCGGCAGCCTGCCGGCCGTTGTCTCCTCGTTGGCCCGCGAGCTGCGGAACGGTCTCGGCTGAGCGGATCGGCTCAGCCGCGGCCGAACAGCTTCTGCACCGCTGCGAGCTCTTCGCCCGTCGGCGGCTGCTGGCCGCCGGACTTCTGGCCGCCGAGGCCGAAGCCCGATCCGCCGGATGACGACCCCGCCGGCTTCGCACCGGAGGCGATGGCGGCGTTCTCCGCCGCCCGCTTCGCCGGGTTGCCCGAGCGCGAGCCCTTCTTCTTCTGCTGCTGCTTGCGCGCACCGCCGTAGCCGGCACCCGGGATGGGGCCCATGCCGGGCACATTGGGCACCCCGCCCTTGGCGACGGTCTTCATCATCTTGGAGGCCTGGTCGAAGCGCTGCACCAGCTGGTTGACGTCGGTCACGGTCATCCCGGAGCCCTTCGCGATGCGCAGACGACGCGATCCGTTGAGGAGCTTCGGGTTGTGCCGCTCGCCAGGCGTCATCGACTGGATGATCGCCTCGGTGCGCACGATCTCCTTCTCGTCGAACTGGTCGAGCTGCTGACGCATCTGGCCGGCGCCGGGCAGCATGCCGATCATCTTCTTGATCGAGCCCATGTTGCGCAGCTGCTGCATCTGCTTCAGGAAGTCGTCGAGCGTGAAGCTGTCGGTCGCGAACTTCTCCGCGACCTTGCGGGCCTCGTCCTCGTCGAAGGCCTGCTGCGCCTGCTCGATGAGGGTGAGCACGTCACCGAGGTCGAGGATGCGGCTCGCCTTGCGGTCGGGGTGGAACGGCTCGAAGTCGTCGAGCCCCTCACCCGTGGACGCGAACATGATCGGTCGGCCGGTGACCGAGGCGATCGAGAGCGCGGCGCCTCCTCGCGCATCGCCGTCGAGCTTCGTCAGCACGACACCGGTGAAGTCGACGCCCTCCTGGAACGCCTTCGCGGTGTTCACCGCGTCTTGACCGATCATCGCGTCGATGACGAAGAGCACCTCGTCTGGTTGCGTCGCCTTGCGGATGTCCGCAGCCTGCTTCATCAGCTCGGCGTCGATGCCCAGGCGTCCGGCCGTGTCGATCACGACCACGTCGTACTGCTGGCGCTCGGCCTGCTTGACCGCGTCCTTCGCCACCCGCACGGGATCGCCGACGCCGTTGCCCGGCTCGGGGGCGAACACCGGCACGCCGGCCTGCTCCCCCACCACCTGAAGCTGGGTGACGGCGTTCGGACGCTGAAGGTCCGCCGCGACGAGCATCGGGGTGTGGCCGTCCTTCTTGAGCCACTTGGCCAGCTTGCCCGCGAGGGTCGTCTTACCAGCGCCCTGCAGACCGGCGAGCATGATGACGGTCGGCGGGTTCTTCGCGAACTCGAGGCGACGCTGCTCGCCGCCGAGGATGGCGACGAGCTCTTCGTTGACGATCTGGACGACCTGCTGCGCGGGGTTCAGCGCCTGGTTGACCTCGTCGCTGAGGGCGCGCTCGCGCACGGTGGCGGTGAACTGCTTGACCACGTCGAGCGAGACGTCGGCGTCGAGCAGGGCGCGACGAATCTCGCGCACGGTGCCGTCGACGTCCGATGCCGACAGCTTGCCCTTGGTGCGGAGGTTCTTGAAGGTCTCTGTGAGCCGGTCGGAGAGAGTGCCGAAGGTAGCCATGGTGGGGTCAATGGTACTGGAGCGCGCTGGGCGCCCGCCGCAGTCGGACTGTCGCTATTCGCCGTCGTCGACGGAGACGACGTCGCCGCGGTCGTCGAAGCTGACCTGAAGCACGGCATCCGTCTCGTCGGGGTCGATCGAGTACGTGAAGACGGCGAACGCCTCGTCATCCTCGGTGTGGTCGGGGTGCAGCGAGACCCGCATGAGCTGCAGCGACCGCAGGACGTCCATGGCGATGTCGCCGGAGTTGTGCACGAGCAGATCGAGCAGCGACTCTCCCATGTCGTCGACCTGCTGGTCGACGTACTGCGTTGTGACCGATCCGCGCTGGCTCAGCTCGGCGACGAGCGCGTCGCGTGCCCGAGCGTCGAGGCCTTCGAGCGCGTTGATGACGGCGGCGGCGGCATCCAGTCCCGTCTCCGAGACGTCGGCCGCGTCCGCGGCTGTGAGGTCGACCTCGACGGCCTGCTCTGCGACCTCGATCGTCTCCGACCAGTACAGGCCGCCCGTCGAGTCCTCCTCGACGACTCCGAAGTAGTCGTGCTCGATCGCCATGACTCAGCCCACCAGCTGCTGCGCGAAGACGTGCGGAGTGAAACCGGTGAGATCGCCGATGCCCTCGCCCTGGCCGATCAGCTTGATGGGCAACCCGGTGCGTTCCTGCACGGAGAGCACGAAGCCGCCCTTCGCCGATCCGTCGAGCTTGGTCAGCACGAGCCCTGTCACGCCGGCGTGCTCGATGAACGCCTGCGCCTGCGCGAGTCCGTTCTGCCCGGTCGTCGCGTCGAGCACGAGGAGAACCTCCGCGATCGGCGCCTGCTTCTCGACGACCCGCTTGATCTTCGACAGCTCGTCCATCAGGCCGCCCTTGGTGTGCAGTCGGCCGGCGGTGTCGATGATGACGATCTCCGTGCCGGTGTTCTTCGCGAACTCCACCGTCTGGAAGGCGACGGATGCCGGATCCTGACGCTCCTGCTGCGGTCGGACGATCTGCGCACCAGCCCTCTGTGCCCAGGTTGCGAGCTGTTCGACAGCAGCGGCACGGAAGGTGTCGGCAGCACCGACCACGACCGACCGGTCGTAGCCGCGAAGGAACCTTGCGAACTTGCCGATCGTCGTCGTCTTGCCGACGCCGTTCACGCCGACGACCAGCACCACAGCCGGGCGCTCCGTGAGGTGCAGGGTGGGGTCGAACTTGGCGAGACGCTCCTCGATGGTCTCGCGGAGCATCCGCTGGAAATCCTTGGGATCGGTCGTCGAGTAGCGATCCACCTTCTGGTGCATCTCGTCGACGAGTGCCTCGGTGACATCGGGGCCGAAGTCGGCGGTGATGAGCGCCGTCTCGAGGTCATCCCACGTGGTCTCGTCGATCGTGGACTTGACGAACATGCCGCGGAGCGCGCCCGCGAGCGACCAGGAGCGTTCTGCCATGCGTTAAGAATAGGGGCGACCGAGGCGAGAGCCGTGGGAGCTCGCTCCAACGGCCGAGGCGACCGAGCCCTTAAGCGGCGCAGCCGCGATAGGGGCGGGTCGCCATATAGCAGATGCGCTATTATGGGGGCATGAAGGGCATGGGGAACGATCTGATCCGGGAGGCCCGCAAGCGGCGAGGTCTCACGCAGGCGCAACTGGCCGAGCTGGCCGGCACGACGCAGTCCGCGATCGCTCGGCTCGAAGCGGCCAAGACGGCGCCGAGCTTCGACGACGTCATCCGATACCTTCGCCTGATGGATCTCGACCTGGACTTCATGCTGGTCGAACGCGATGACTCGGACTGGTCACAGGCGCAGCGCACACTGGCTCTGACTCCGGCGGAACGCACACAAAGACACGAGCGGTTCCTTAGACAGGCGCGAGCCTTCAGGGGCGATCATGCAGCCTGATGAGTTCGACGCGAAACCAATGCTTGAGGCGCTCGCCTCTCACGGCGTGGAGTTCGTCCTGATAGGCGGCTTTGCCACTATCCAGTGGGGTTCGCCTTTCCTCACTCAAGACCTCGACATCACTCCCGAGAGCTCGCTCAACAACCTCGACCGGCTCTCCGATGCGCTGTCGGACCTCGGTGCACGAGTGCGGACGCAATCCGAGCCGGACGGCCTTCCGTTCTCGCACACGGGCGCTTCGCTTTCGGCGGCCGGTGTGTGGAATCTGACCACACGGTATGGAGACCTCGATATCTCGTTCGTCCCGAACGGCACGGAGGGCTACGACGATCTCATTCAGGATGCGAGCGAACTGGAGGTGTTCGGCGTCGGGATCCGCGTCGCCTCACTCGCCGACATCATCCGCTCCAAGCAGGCGGCGAACCGGCCGAAGGACCAGCGTGTGCTGCCGACGTTGCGGGAGATCCTCGCCTCTCGGCACGAGAAGAATCGCTGAGCGATGCGCGGATGTCGGTGGCCACGGCTACGGTCTCGCACATGGCACAGGCATCCGAACTCCTCGCCCTTCGCTCCCGACTGACGGGCAGTCTCGTCCTGCCCGGCGACCCCGGATACGACGATGCGAGGCGAGCGTGGAATCTCGGCGTCGAGCAACGCCCGGCTGCGGTCGCCGTGCCGTCCGACATCGCGGATGTGCAACAGGTCGTGCGGGCGGCGGCCGTCGCGGGCCTCAGCGTGCTGACCCAGCCGAACGGTCACTCGGCCGGCGCCGACCTCACCGACGTCGTGCTCGTTCGGCCGAAGGCGTTCGACGAGGTGAGCATCGATGTCGCGCGGCGATCCGCGAGGGTGGGCGCCGGGGTGAACTGGGGCCGCGTGCTCACGGCCCTCGACGGAAGCGGGCTGGTGGCGCTGGCCGGCAGCAACCCGGAGGTCAACACCGTCGCGTATTCGCTGGCCGGCGGGCACTCGATGTTCGCCCGCGCCTATGGGCTGCAATCGCCGGCAGTGACCGCCGTCGAGCTGGTCGATGCGTCGGGAGAGTTCACACGGGTGACCCAGGCCACCGACCCGGACCTGATGTGGGCGCTGCGCGGTGCTGGCGGCCTGTTCGGGGTCGTGACGGCGATTGAGTTCTCGCTGTTCGACGGCGACAAGCTGTACGGCGGCAAGCTCATGTTCGCCCCGGAGAATGCGGCCGCACTGCTGACGGCGATGTTCGATCTCGCCCGGTCGGAACCGACGCTCGGGCTCTCGTTCGGCATGATGAACTTCCCGGGAGCGCCGTCGGTGCCGGAGCCGCTGCGTGGCAAGACAGTGGCTTCCGTCGACATTCTGCACATCGGCGGATTCGGCACCGGTGCCCCGATGATCGAGCCATTGCGTGGGGTCGCGACCCCCTTCGCGGACACCATGCAGGTCTTCGGCGTCGGGTCGCTGGCGCAGGTCGCGGCCGAGCCGACGAACCCGATGCCGTACGCGGACTGGAGCAGCGCATCGAGCGGCTACGACGCCGCCTCGGCGGAAGTCCTGATCGACGCGTTCGCGAAGGGCAGCAATGCGGGTCTGACTCGCATCGAGGTGCGCCCGTTCGGCGGGGCCCTGCTCGCGGGCAGCCGGGAGCACGCGATCGCGGGGCGCCTCGATGCCGCGGCCTATGTAGGCGCGAGCGTGATCGCGCCGAGCCCCGAGGCGCTCACCGGTGTCGATGAGGCGTTCGCACCGCTCACGCGTGCGGCAGCATCAACAGCGGCGACGGGCAACGTGCCGACGTTCCTCGACGAACGGGCGACCCTGCGTGACGCGTTCGACGACGCCGCGATCGCACGGCTGAAAGAACTCAAAGCGGCGCGCGACCCGAACGGCGTCATCCGTGGAGCGCGGCGACTTCCCGAGTGACACCCGACGCGGAGTCATCCTTCTCGGCGACGCGCTGCCCGACGACGGCGGAGACACCGTCTTGGCGCATCGAGACGCCGTACAGGGCATCCGCGATCTCCATGGTGCGCTTCTGGTGCGTGATGACGATCAGCTGGCTCGACTCGCGCAGCTCCTCGAACACCGTCAGCAGCCTGCCGAGGTTGGCGTCGTCGAGGGCCGCCTCGACCTCGTCCATGATGTAGAAGGGGCTGGGTCGCGCCTTGAAGATGGCGATCAGGAACGCGACGGCCGCGAGCGATCGCTCGCCACCGGAGAGCAGCGACAACCGCTCGATCTTCTTGCCGGCCGGCTTGACCGACACCTCGATGCCGGTCGTGAGGAGGTCGTCGGGATCGGTCAGCCTGATGCTGCCGCTACCGCCGGGGAAGAGAACGGGGAACACGTCGGCAAACGCCTGGCGGGTGTCGTCGAACGCGTCGGCGAAGATGCCCTGCATGCGCTCGTCGATGTCGTCGATGATGGTGAGCAGATCCTTGCGTGTGTTCGCGAGGTCGGTGAGCTGCTCGGTCAGGAACTTGTGGCGCTGCTCGAGCGCGGCGAATTCCTCGAGTGCCAAGGGGTTCACACGGCCGAGACGGACGAACTTGCGCTCGGCGTCCTGCAGCCGTTTCTCCTGCTCCGCGCGGACGAACGGGCGCTCCGAGCCGTCATCCGTCTCCGCCGGGATCGGCACCTGCGGCCCGTACTCGGCCACGAGCACGTCTTCGACCAGGCCGAGCTCGCTGCCCGCGCGCTCCAGCAGGCTCGACAGGTGCAGCTTCTTCTCGTAGATCTGCAGCTCGAGCCCGTGCACGCTCTCGCTGACCGCCTGCAGCCGATCGCGAAGGGACGCCTCGTCGCGACGCAGCGCGAGCAGCTCCTCGTTCTGCCCCGCCCGCGCGGCCTCTGCGGCGGCCAGCTCGGTGCGCGCCAGGCTCACCGAACGATCGACGGAGTCGAGCACGCTGGGCAGCACGGCCGTGACTCGTTCCGCGGCATCCACCTGATGTCTGCGGATCACCTCTCGCCGTGCGGCCTCCGCCGCTGCAGCACGCTCCGCCTCGAGGCGCTGGGCGAGGGATGCCCCACGAGCGTCTTCGGCTCGCACGCGTTCCCGCGCGGTCTCCGCCGCCAGCCTCGCCTGCACCTCCGCCTCGCGACACGCCTCGAGCTCCGCCGACACGGCGTCCCGCTCGCTCACGTCGAGGATGGGCCGCGGCTTCGACGCGTGCGTCTCGTGCGCGCGCTTCGCGTTCGCCGAAGCCCGATCGGCTTCCTCGACCTTGGCCTCCGACTCCGCGATGCCTCGGGCGATGCGCTCGGCCTCGGCGTTCGCGGCGTCGACCTGCGCGGTCAGCCGGCTCGTCTTTTCCGTCTGTTCGGCGAGCTGGGCATCGTAGGCACGCAACTGGGTCAGCGCAGCCGCGGAGGTCTGCTTCGCCGCCTGCAGGGCTTCGCGCTGCTCGTCGTGCTCGGTCTTGGCCCTCGCGATGGCCGATTCCAGCTCCTCGAGACGTGCGGCAGCGGCATCCCGTTCCGCGAGCAGCTCGATGCGGCCTGCGCCCTTGCCCGAGCCGCCCCTGAGCGTGTGTTCCGAGAGCACCTCGCCGGTGCGGGTGACCAGCACCGTGCCGG
>JBQCJQ010000359.1:0-4802 GCA_051952615.1 Humibacter sp. | reverse complement strand
GCCGTGCGAGCCGCGCTGGAGCTCTACGACGTCGACGAACTCGGCCTCGACCGCATCGACAGGGCGGTCATGCAGACCATCCTGACCAGGTTCGACGGAGGGCCTGTCGGACTGAGCACCCTCGCCGTCTCGGTGGGGGAGGAGGCCGATACGATCGAGTCGGTCGTCGAGCCGTTCCTCGTTCGCATCGGCCTGTTGTCGCGTACTCCACGCGGTCGCGTTGCGACCCCGATGGCCTGGCAGCACTTCGGAACACCAAGGAAGCCCACTGCTGACGCGCAGCAAGCACTCTTTACCGATGACCTATAATCCAAGGTAGCTTGCAGCCCCCACGCGTATGAGGTGGTTGTTCATGTGCCCCCTCATCTCCGGAAGGTCTTTCCACGTTGGATCAAAATATTCTGACCATTGTCATGGTCGTCGTTCTGGCCGCCCTCATCTTCTTCATGTTCCGCAGCAGCAGGCGGCGTCAGAAGCAGGCGGCTGAGCTTCAGAAGCAGGTCGTTCCGGGCGCGACCGTCATGACGAACTTCGGCGTGTTCGGCACCATCGTGTCGATCGACGAGGAGACCAACAAGGTCGAGCTCGAGACCAGCCCTGGACACATTCTCACGGTTCACCGTCAGACCATCGGTCGTGTCGAGACCTCCCCTGAGGTCACCGAGGAGGAGGGCACGACGGATGTCGAGGCGTCGGACGCCTCAACGCCTGCCATCGACGAGAAGCCTGCGTACGGCGAGCGCATCGAGGATGCCGACGCTCCGTCGAAGAAGTCCGACGAGTAGAACCTCCACCCGCGCCGGCGCCGTCGTGGACGCTCGCGCGAGCATAGAAAGCTGAGTCCCCTCCGTGGCAAAGTCGTCCCCTGCGAAGAATGCCTCACGCTCACTGACGTGGCTCGGCGTGATCGTCGTCGCACTCGTGCTCGTACTAGGCGGAGGCGTGCTGTTCTCCACCGCCACGTGGGCGCCCAAGCTCGGACTCGACCTCGAGGGCGGCACCGAGATCATCCTCGCGCCGCAGTTGGCCGGCGGTCAGAAGGTCACGTCGGACGAGCTCAACCAGGCCGTCTCGATCATCCGTGATCGAGTGAACGCGTCCGGTGTGTCCGAGGCTCAGGTGAGCACTCAGGGCACCGACAACATCGTCGTCTCGATTCCCGGCACGCCCGACCAGGCGACGCTCGACCGCATCAAGTCGTCGTCGAAGCTGGAGCTGCGGCCCGTGCTTCTGACCGGGGCGCCGACCAACACGTTCGTCGGTTCCAACGGCAAGACGACGCCGTACCCGTCGCCGGCGCCGACCCTGCAGTCGACTCCGACCGCGAAGCCGACGAACGGCAGCGATACCTCGTGGGTGACGCCGGCGCTCCAGGCCGAGTACAACGCGTTCGACTGCGCATCGCTGAAGAACGCGACGACGAACGTCGCTCCGGATGACAAGCCGCTCATCACCTGCGACGACAACCTCAGCGTGAAGTACCTGCTCGGGCCGGTCGAGGTGCAAGGCTCCGACATCTCGAACGCGACAGCGGGCATGGTCACGGACTCCAGCGGCAACTCGACGGGCCAGTGGGCCGTCAACCTCGTCTTCAACCCGCAGGGCACCAAGGACTTCACCGCGGTGAGCGAGCGGCTGTACGGCTTCTACGGCGCCGACTCGAGCGACCCGCGGGCGCAGTTCGCCTTCGTGCTCGATGGCAAGGTTCTCTCGGCACCTGCGATGCAGGGCGCGATCACCAACGGCAAGCCGCAGATCACCGGTAACTTCACGCAGACGTCATCGCAGAGCCTCGCTGACCAGCTGAAGTTCGGTGCGCTCCCGGTGAGCTTCAAGGTGCAGAGCTCCGAGACGATCTCGGCGACGCTCGGCTCGGCGCAGCTGCTCAGCGGTCTGATCGCCGGCGCGATCGGCCTGCTGCTCGTCGTGATCTACACGCTGTTCCAGTACCGCCTGCTCGGTCTTGTCACGATCACCTCACTGGTCGTCGCGGCCGTGCTGACCTACCTGATCATCACGATCCTGTCGTGGCGAATCGACTACCGACTGTCCCTCGCAGGAGTCGCCGGTTTGATCGTGGCCATCGGCTTCACCGCCGACTCCTTCATCGTGTACTTCGAGCGAATACGCGACGAGTTGCGCGACGGGCGAAGTCTCGAGTCCGCTGTCGAGGCGGGCTGGAAGCGAGCGAGACGTACCATCTACGCCTCGAAGTCCACGAACCTGCTCGCGGCGATCGTGCTCTACGTGCTCGCGGTGGGAAACGTGCAGGGCTTCGCCTTCACGCTCGGTGTGACGACCGTGCTCGACGTGCTGATCGTCATCCTGTTCACCCACCCGACGCTTCAGCTTCTGGCGCGCACCCGGTTCTTCGCGAGCGGGAACGCGTGGTCCGGACTCGACCCGACGGCGCTCGGTGCCGTGTACCGCGGCGCCGCGCAGTTCCGCACCGCGGCGACGGTGAGCGACACCAAGCGCGCGACCAGCGGTAAGGAAGCCGCGCGTCGGCAGACCATCGCCGAACGCAAGCAGGCCGAGCTGGTCGCCTCAGGCGGCGGCAACGCGAAGAAGGACGAGAAGGACTCCTGATGGCCCAGACACGCTTCCAGAGGTTCGGAAACGACCTCTACACTGGCGCCCGCTCGATCGACTTCGTCGGCAAGCGCAAGATCTGGTACTCGATCGCCATCGTGCTGACGATCGCGTCGATCCTCATCCCGATCGTCAAGGGCGGATTCAACTTCGGCATCGACTTCACCGGCGGTTCGCAGTTCACGGTCGCGGGCGTGAAGTCCACCGACCAGTCGCTGGCCCAGCAGGCAGTGCACGAGGTCAAGCCGAACGCGACGGTGCAGATCAGCGTCACGGAGGGCACGGCGGGCAAGGGCATCCGCGTGCAGACCGACCAGCTCACCACGCAGCAGACCAAGCAGGTGGCCGCCAACCTCGGCGCCGCGTACGGCGTGCCGCAGGCGAACGTCGCGTCGACCTACATCGGTCCGAGCTGGGGGCAGGATGTCTCGCGCCAGGCCATCCAGGGTCTCGTGGTCTTCCTCCTGCTCGCCTTCATCGCCATGGCCTTGTACTTCAGAACCTGGAAGATGTCGGCGGCCGCGATCATCTCGCTGTTCCACGACCTGATCATCACGGCCGGCGTGTACGCGCTGGCCGGACTCGAGATCACGCCGGCGACGATGATCGGATTCCTTACCATCCTGGGCTACTCGCTGTACGAAACGGTCGTGGTGTTCGACAAGATCCGCGAGAACACCAGAGGCGACAAGGAAGCGCTCAAGCACACGTTCCCCGAGTCCGTGAACCTCGCGGTCAACCAGACCTTGGTTCGATCGATCAACACGGCCGTCGTCGCGGCGCTCCCGGTCGGCGGAATCCTCTTCATCGGCTCGTACGTGTTGGGCGCCGACACCCTTCGCGACATCTCGCTCGCCCTGTTCATCGGAATCCTGGTCGGCACGTACTCGACGATCTTCCTCGCCGCTCCTCTCTACTCGGACTTCCGACGCAAGGAGCCGGCGATCGTGAAGCACGACAGAAGGGTGCTCGCCACCAGGTCGAAGGCGCCGGTCGCAGCGGACGCGAGCGTGAGCTGACATGGCATCCGTGTACGAACCCGGCTCGTCCATCGAGGCGAGCGACGCGATCTCGCTGGTCGCAGCGGGCGACGTGTGGCTGCTCGACGTGCGCGAGCCGTTCGAGTGGGCCGACGGTCACGCGCCGGATGCTCACCACATTCCGATGAGGGAGCTCGGCGAACGACAGCACGAACTGCCCGACGACGGCACGCCGATCGCAGTGATCTGCCATGTCGGCGGACGGTCGCGAACGGTGACCGACGCACTGGTGGGCGCCGACTATGCCGCGGTGAACATCGCAGGCGGCATGGTGGCGTGGCAGTCATCCGGCGGCCCGGTCGTGACCGGCGGCACGGAAGGCCAACGCTAGGGGCACCTGCGCTGTGAGCGGACCTGTCCACCCTGCCGGAGCAGACCCGCGATAATGATCGAGGGAGGCGATGCTGATGGTTGATACGACGACGCCGCAGACCGCCTCACTGCGCCGCCTCGTTCCACGCCTCTTCTCCCGTGCTCAGCAGCCCGCCGGTGCGGTCGACACACTGCTCCGGACCGTGCGGATGCACCATCCGAAGGCCGACCTCGCCCTGATCGAGCGCGCCTACACGGTCGCGGAGCGCGCGCATGCAGGGCAGACCAGGCGTAGCGGCGAGCCGTACATCACGCACCCGGTCGCCGTGGCACAGATTCTCGCCGACCTCGGCATCGGGTCCAAGGCGATCGCTGCCGCGCTGCTGCACGACACCGTCGAAGACACGGACTACTCGCTCGACGAGCTGCGCGCCGATTTCGGCGACGAGATCGGCATGCTGGTCGACGGCGTGACGAAGCTCGACAAGGTCAAGTACGGCGAGAGCGCACAGGCCGAGACGGTTCGCAAGATGATCGTGGCGATGTCGAAGGACATCCGCGTGCTGATCATCAAGCTCGCCGACCGGCTGCACAACGCGCGCACCTGGGGCTTCGTTCCGGCATCCTCCGCGACGAGGAAGGCGACGGAGACCCTCGAGATCTATGCGCCTCTTGCGCACCGGCTCGGCATCCAGGCCATCAAATGGGAGCTCGAAGACCTCTCGTTCGCCGTGCTCTACCCGAAGCTGTACCTGGAGATCGAGTCGCTCGTGCGGCGCCGCCCCCCGCAGCGCGAGGAGTTCAAAGCCCAGGTCATAAACGCGGTAACCCAGGACCACAACGCGGCCCCGATCCGCG
>JBQCJQ010000358.1:0-6502 GCA_051952615.1 Humibacter sp. | reverse complement strand
TGGTACGACGCGCCCATCGCCCGGTACGCCAGCCGCATCAACGGCGTCACCGACTTCGTGCTCACCAAGCTCGACACGCTCACGGGCCTCGAGCGCATCCCGGTCTGCGTCGCCTACGACGTGGACGGCGTGCGGTTCGACGAGGTGCCGTCGTCGCAGTCCGACTTCCACCACGCGGTGCCGATCTACGAGGAGTTCCCAGGGTGGAGCGAAGACATCCAGGGTGCCCGGTCGTTCGAGGACCTGCCGTCGACGGCGCAGGACTACGTTCTCGCCCTCGAGCGGATGTCGGGCGCACGGTTCTCCGCGATCGGAGTCGGCCCCGCCCGCGACGCCATCGTCGTTCGCCACGACCTGCTGAACTGAGCCTTTGCGCATCTCCACAGGCAGGAGATGAAACGGTAGACCGGTGACGGCAAGGGTTCGGACACGTGGCTTCGTGGTGGCGGCCATCGTGCTGGCTGCTGCGTTCGTCGTCACCTATCTCTTCTTCGTGCGCACCTACGTGGGCCAGATCGTCGACGAGCGCGCGTTCAACGGCGCAGCTGACCAGCACGCGATGATCGTCAGGCTTTCCGGTGCGTTCCTCGGAAACGTCGCGTACGTGGCGATCGGCGGCGGCGTCATCCTGACGCTCCTCATCGGCGGCCTCACGCGTCGCCCCAAGCACATCGTCGTGGCGCTCGCGTCCGGAGTGGTGGCGCTCGGCTTCGCCGAACTGTCGAAGTACGTGTTCCTGAGCCGGGCGCAGACCGGTGCGACGGATGTCTTCAACAACTCTTTCCCGTCCGGCCACGCCACGGTGGCGGCCGCGGCCGGCCTCGCGGTGTTCCTCGTTTCGACGCCGAGGTGGCGCCCGCTGGCGGCGGTGCTGGGCGGCGGGTTCGCGGTGCTCACGGGCATCATGGCCGTCATCAACCAGTGGCATCGGCCCAGCGATGTGGTCGCCGGATTCATGCTCGTCGGGGCGTGCGGATGCCTCGCCGGCGCAGCCCTCGTGCTCTGGCACGTCCCTCCCGCGACACGGGCCGCGCGGTCGCTGACGGCCCTATGGTGGATCAGCGGGGCCTCCGCTCTCGTCTCGCTCGTTGCGTTCGTCTTCGTCTACCTGGCGGTGCAGGAACACGGCAGTCACCAGGAGATCGCCTACCTCGGAGGAAGCGCGGCCATCCTCGCGATCGGCAGCGGGTTCGCGGCGGCCGGGAACCGGCTGTTCCGCAACGTGTCGTGACCCGCGACGTCAGGCGGCAGCCGGCACGTACCGCGACGACGGCCGGATGATCTTCGAGTCGCGCGCTTGTTCGAGCACATGCGCACTCCAGCCGACGATGCGCGCCATGGCGAACGTCGGCGTGAACAGCTCGCGCGGGATGCCGCACTGCTCGAGCACCACCGCAGCGTAGAACTCCACGTTGGTGTGCAGGTCGCGTCCAGGCTTGTACTCGTTCAGCAGGCGCTCCGCCGTCTGTTCGTACTCGATCGCGAGCTCGACCCTGGGGCCGCCGAACTCGAGCGCCACCTGCCTGAGCAGACGTGAGCGCGGGTCGACGGTGCGGTAGACGGCGTGGCCGAAGCCCATCAGGCGTCGGCCGGCGGCCAGTTCGCCGCGGATGAACGGTTCGATGCGGTCAGGAGTGCGGACGGCATCCAGCGCCTCAAGCGCACGGCTCGGTGCACCGCCGTGCAGTGGGCCCGAGAGCGCACCGAGCGCGCCGACGACGCACGACGCCACGTCGGCCCCCGTCGAGGCGATCACCCGCGCGGTGAACGTCGACGCGTTGAACCCATGGTCGAGTGTGGCGATCAGGTAGGCGCTGAGGGCGTGGATGGCCCGGGCATCCGGCTCCCGCCCCGTCACCCGCAGCAGATAGTCGGCTACAACGCCGAGGTCGTCGCGCGGCGGTGCCACGACGGGCTCTAGCCCTGTTCGAGCCCTGTGGAAGGCGGCGAGGATGCCCGGCGCGGCAGCTGCGATCGCGAGCGCCTCCTCGACGCGCTCGTCCTCGGTCAGGTCGTAGATCGGCCGGGCCCCGCGTGCCGCTGCCAGCACGGGCAGGGTTGCCTGCAACCCGCGGAGGGGGTCGAGCGTGGTGCCACTGGCGAAGGCGGTGGAGGCAGCTGCGCCGACGAATTCGTGGACGGCGGAGGGGAGCTGTTTCAGAGGCGCGATGCGCGCGTGGAACCGGGCGGCGGCATCCGCGTCGGGCAGCGTGCCGAGCACGAGCAGCTGCCAAGCGCGCTCGAAGTCGCCTGCGCGGGCGAGCTCGATCGCGTCGTGCCCGCGGTAGTGGTAACGGCCCTCGGTGCCGAGCACGTCGCCGATGGAGGTCTCCGCAACGACGACTCCGGCGAGGCCGCGCGGAGCATCCAGGGTGGGGCTGATGGTGGTCATGACTTCAGGGTGAGACTTGATCACCGATTCGTCAACGTTGATCGAATCAATATGATGGTGGAATGGATGACCCACTTCCGCGACTGACAGCCGCACAAGCGGCGGCTCGGCTCGGGGTGAAGCAGCAGACCCTCTACGCGTACGTCTCTCGCGGGCTGCTCGGACGCAGGCGGGACGCCAACGGATCCAGCTTCGACCCGCTCGAGATCGAGGCGTTCGCGAGCGGCCGCCGGGCCCGCGCGACGCCGGCACCCGACGGGTGGACCGCTCAGGGGGCGCCGCTCATGGTGCTCGACACCGACATCGCGCTCATCGAGGATGACGAGCTGTACTTCCGTGGTGTGCCGGCGGACACGCTGGCGAGGTCGGCGTCGTTCGAATCCGTCGCGCGGTGGCTGTGGGATGACGAGCACGGGCCGGTGCCGCAGCAGGCGCAGCAAAGGGCATCCACCTTCGTGGCCGATCCGGACGCCGTCGCCTCCGCCGCGGCCGCCCTCGCGTTCTTGCCGCCCGCGGCGACGCACCTCGACCGCATCCAGGCCTCCGTGCTGATGCTCGGCGCAGCGGATGCCACGCGTCACGACCTCGAACCGGATGCCGTGCGCGCCGCGGGCGTCCGGCTGATCGCCGGTGTCGTCGACGTGCTCGGCGGCGGCACGGAGGCCGGCGCGTACGCCGCGGACGAAGGCTCGACCATCGCCGACCGGCTGTGGAGAGCGCTTCAGACACGAGAAGCGGACCCCGCGGAACTGCACACGCTGAACGCCGCCCTCGTGCTGCTCGTCGACCACGACCTGGCCGTCTCGACCCTGGCCGTCCGAGCAGCCGCCAGCGCCCGCGCCACTCCGTACGCCGCAGTGTCGAGCGGGCTCGGCGCCCTGGACTCCGCCCTGCACGGCAACGCGAGCGTCGCGGCGGCCGAGCTGATCCGGCTGGTGCTCGACGGCACGGATGCCCGTACCGCCGTCGCCCAGACCGTCGCTCGAACCGGCCGCGCGGCCCCCGGGTTCGGGCAACCCCAGTACAGCGGCATGGATGCCAGAGCTCGGGCGCTGCTGCCCCTCATCGCCAAGCTGCCGGGCGGACCACCCGTCGCCGCAGCAGTCGACGACCTCGCCGCCGAGATCGTCGGGCACACCGGCCGACATCCGAACGTCGACCTGGCGTTGGCCGCGCTTGTGCTCGCGACCGGGCTGCCGTCGGACGCCGGCGTCGCGATCTTCGCCGTGTCGCGCATGGTCGGATGGATCGAGCACGCGCTAGACGAGTACGGTCGTCGCCCGCTGCGGCTGCGTCCGAGGGGTCACTACGTCGGACCGCTGCCGCTTCCCGAGTAGAGGCCAACACCAACGCGCACGCAACAGCGCCACTTGCGCTCAATTGCGCCACCCGCACTGGCGCGGTTAAGCGCAAATGGCGCAATAGGGAAGACCGAACCGGACCGCTGCCAGACTAGAGGGATGACCTCATCGCTCTGGCTCGGCACGTACACGGGGGACTCCGGCGGTCACGGCCGTGGCATCGGTCGGGTCTCCCTCGATGCCAACGGCGCGATCACCGCGGTACACACGGCCGCGACCGTCGACTCGCCGTCGTTCGTCGCGACGCACCCGACGCTCCCCGTCGTCTACGCCGTCGAGGAGTTCGCCGGGCGCATCGCAGCCTTCCGCGTGACCGAGGCCGGCGATCTTGAGCCGCTCGGCGACGCGCATCCGGCCGGCGAGGCGGTGTGCCACGTCTCCGTTGCGCCGGACGGGAGCTTCGCCGTCGCGACCTGCTGGGGCGACGGGCGCGTGCTGGTGTACGAGCTCGACGGCGAGGGTGCGATCGTCGCGCGAACGGAAGCACGTGCATCCGTCGATCCCTACCGCGAGATCGCGGAGGAGCCGCGCCGCAGCAGGGCCCACACCTCGCTGTTCCTGCCGGACGGGCGTGTGCTGACGACCGACCTCGGACACGACACCGTGCGCGTCTGGCGCGCAGAGGGCGCAACGCTCGTGCCGGTCTCCGAGACCGTGCTGCCGTTCGGCAGCGGCCCGAGGCACCTGGCGCTGCACCCCGATGGCCAGGTCTACGTCATCACCGAGCACTCGATCGAGGTCGCCGTGCTCGATGCGCAGAACATGGCGCTGACCGACATCGTGCCCGCGGTCGTTCCCCATGAGCGCAACGGTCACGCCGGAGCCCACATCTCGTTCGACGGCGAGAAGCATCTGCACGTGACGGTGCGAGGCGCCAACGTCATCGGTGTGCTCGAAATCGCGGATGACGGCACCCGACCGACCCCCGTCGCGGCCGTCGACTGCGGCGGCAACTGGCCGCGGCACCACCTTCAGCTCGGCGACCGGCTGTACGTGGCCAACCAGCTCAGCGAGGACATCGCCGTGTTCCGGCTCGTCGACGGGATGCCCGCGCTGGAGACCACCGTCGGCACCGGATCGCCGACGTGCCTCGTGCCCACCGCGTGACCGGCTACCCTCGACACATGCCCCCCGAGAACGACCAGCAGGATGACCGCACGCGCGCGATCGAGACGCTGCGCGGCATCCGCGAGAGCATCGACAACATCGACGCGGCGCTGATCCACCTGCTCGCCGAGCGATTCAAGTTCACCCAGCAGGTCGGCGGGCTGAAGGCCGAGCACGGGCTGCCCGCCGCGGATCCCGAGCGAGAGCGCGAGCAGATCAAGCGGCTGCGTGCCATCGCCGTGGAGAGCCACCTCGACCCGGAGTTCGCTGAGAAGTGGTTCAACTTCGTGGTCGCCGAGGTCATCCATCACCACGTGAGTGCCGGCGCGGCGCCGGCGACCGACTGACCGACGCAGGCGACTCATGAGCTCGACGCGTCTGCCCGACCAGAGTGGCAAGACCGCCGTGGTCACCGGCGCGAACTCGGGAATCGGCTTCTTCACCGCCGCTGCGCTGGCTGCGGCCGGCGCACATGTCGTGCTCGCGTGCCGCAATCCGAAGCGAGCGGATGACGCAGCACGCGCCATCCGCGCCCGCTCGGCGGCCGACGGGGTGACCGCATCCACCGAGGTGCTGCTGCTCGACACGTCCAGTCGCGCGAGCGTCGCGGCCGCGGCCTCGAACCTCGCGGACCGCGACCGCATCGACATCGTCGTCGCGAACGCCGGCGCCGTGCATCCGCCACGCACCAGGGAGACCACGGTCGACGGGGACGAGCTCGTGCTCGGCACGAACGTGCTCGGACACTTCGCCCTGCTGGCCGGCATCATGCCGGTGCTGCGCCGCTCGCCTGGTGCACGGGTCGTGAGCCTCGGCAGCATGGCGACGCGTCTCAGCACACTGCTGCTCGACGACCTGCAGCTGGAGCGGAACTACACGCCGTGGCGCGCGTATGCGCAGTCCAAGATCGTGCTGGAGTCGATCGGGTTCGAGCTGGACCGCAGGATGCGCAGGGCCGAGCTCTCGGCGCGAAGCATCGTCGTGCATCCCGGCTACTCGATCAGCGGACGTACTCCGTGCGTTCCCGGTGTGAACGAGCCGACGCGCGCAACGGTCTTCGTCGACTCGTTGCAGGCGCCGTTCACGCAGAGCAAGCAGGACGGCGCCCTGCCGGTGCTCGCGGCGGCGACCCGTCGGGATGCGGTCGGCGGCTCCTACTGGGGACCGCGGTGGCGCGTGAAGGGCGAGCCGACGCGGCAGGATCCGAACCGGGTGTCGAGCGACCCCGAGGTCGCGCGCCGGGTGTGGGACTTCGCGCAGGAGGCGACGGGGGTCACGTTCGACGTCTGAGGGCGGGTTTCGAGACGCGCCGCTTCGCGGTGCTGCTCAACCAGCGGGAGGACGGGCGTCGTCTGCCGTGCCGCCGCGGGTGGGCGGCGGGAGTGCCCCGGAGAGAGACTCGAGGGCTGGCAGCACCTCGATGATGGCGGACCGCTGGGCGTCGTCGAGACGCTCGAGGCCGTCCGCGATGACCTGGCCCTTCTGCTGCTTCACGCGCTCGTGGGTCTCGCGGCCCTCCGCCGTCAGGCGTACGAGCGTGACCCGCAGATCGGTGCGGCTCGGCTGTCGTTCGATGAGCCCGAGCTCGTCGAGGTGGCCGATGACACGGGAGACCATCGTCGGGTTCAGGCCCTCGAGGGTC
>JBQCJQ010000357.1:0-2482 GCA_051952615.1 Humibacter sp. | reverse complement strand
CGACGTTCACCCGACGGCCCGGACAGGTCGAGCGGATATCCCTCGACCACGGTCGCGCCGTGCTCGGCAGCGTGCCGCACGGCACCGTCGAGCAGGTGGTGCAACAGTCCCTGCTTGCGGTACGGCGGCTTGACGACGAAGCAGACGATGGACCAGGCATCCTGGTCATCCACGAACGGGATCGTGCGCGAGTTCATGAGCGCTCGTTGGGATGACCGCGGCGCGACGGAGCACCAGCCTGCCGGCGCCCCGTTCACGTAGGCGAGCACGCCTGGCCCCGGCTCGTGTTCGCACTCGTTCTTCATGTAGGCGGCCCGACCGGCGGCGTCGACGCGGGAGTCGCGGTACGCCATGCACCAGCACCCCTTGCCGTCGGGCTTCTTGACGCCGACCACGTCGTAGAAGCCGTCCCAGTTTCCGAACGCCGGTACGACCTCGATCGTTGCGCCCTCGAGCGGAATGCGTGCGACCATGATGCGGCCAAGGTAGCGCCGACCTGCGACATCCGGGCCCGTCAGCGGCGGGCATCCGGGGTCCGGGAATGAAGGTCCCCGCGATCGCTAGGGTGCTCCGACCGACAGGCGCGGAGGCGGGTGTCAGTTCCCGTCGTCGACGTTGAGCCCGAGAATGCGCAGCTCTTCCTTCGACTTGCCGGCGAGCTTGCGACCGAGGAGCGGGCGCCGGTCGGAGTGGATCTTGAGCCCCTTCGGCTCCCGTGCGAGCGGCTCCTCCCAACCGAGGTAGAGCGCGAGCACGCGGAACGCGAAGCCGACCAAGAACGCGATGGTCACGCTGATCCAGTACTCGACGCCCGCCTCGTCGAGCAGGATCCAGACGAGTCCCGTGCCGACCGCTGTCGCGACGAACCACTCGCCCCGTACGAACTGCTTGGGCGTCACGCCGCTCGTCACGTCGATCATGTAGCGGCCCGCAGTCGGCGCGATGACCGCCATGGCGAGCGCGCCGAGAATGGGATACCCCGCCTCGATCGCCTTCTGCGCACCGATGATCGCGTACCAGGGGAGCGAGAACGATGTCATGAACTGGAACGCGCCCTCGCGGAACAGCTGGCCGCGCGCGTAGGCGAGGAAATACCCGATGACACCCGCGATCAGACAGAACGTGATGTACGCGGGGTTGATGAACGCCGACGGCGCATGCCCGAGGATGACGTCGCGGATGACACCACCTGCGATACCCCCGATGATCGCCATCAAGATGATGCCGACGAAGGTGTAGTTGCGGTAGTGGTCGGGGCGACGGGCGAGCAGCGCGCCGTTGAGCGCGTTGGTCGTCGCGGCGATCAGATCGACGAAGGTTCCCTGTCCGAACAGTGACCAGGTGCCGAACGTGAGCTCGGTGTGCATGGGCGTACTCCCTCTAACCCGCGCGACGCGGCGACGCGCGGTGCAACCCTAGTGGCGGGGTTGCACCGCGGACATCGCTCGATTCGGGGGAAAGCTGGATGCCCGCCCTCGCCTACTCGGACGAGACGAGCTCCTCACGTGCCGCCGCCCTGCGCCTTACGCTGCGCGCCACGATGGGGCCGAGTGCGAACGCCACGGCGAGGAGCACGATGACGCCGATCGCGAGCGGAACGCTTCCGCCGACGAGCGACGGCAGGTTCAGGATGATCAGGATCAGGAAGCCCAGCAGGCCGATGAATCCGAGGATCGGCGCCACGAGGGTCCTCCAGCGGCCGCGGCCGTGGGCTCCCGCGCGGCGGAAGAACACGACGACCGACACGCTCGTGATCGCCAGCAGCACCACGACGCCGACCGACGAGAAGCCCGCGAGCCACGTGTAGAACTGGTTGATCGGGTCGAGCCCGGCGATCGCGCCCACGAGCAGGAGCACGCCGACGACGACGGCCGTGGCGATCGAGGCGCGGTGCGGGGAGCCGTGCCGGTCGTGCGCGACCGACAGCCTCGAGGGCAGCGCGGCCCGGCTGGACAGCGAGAAGATGTAGCGCGACACGATGTTGTGGAACGACAGGATGCACGCGAAGAGGCTCGTCACGAAGAGCACGTTGATGATGTCCTGACCGACCTTTCCGAGGTACGTCAGGGTGACATCCGTCAGCATCGTCCCGCCGCTCTTGGTCGCCACCTCGACAGCGTGGCTGTCGCCAACCGCGGTGATCAGCGCCCAGCTCGACACCGCGTAGAACACGCCGATGAGCACGAGCGACAGGTAGGTGGCGCGGGGGATGGTGCGGTCGGGGTTGCGCGCCTCGTCGCGGAACACGGCGGTGGCCTCGAACCCGATGAAGCTCCGGATGGCGAACAGGATGCCCAGTCCGGGCGCCCCCGAGACGATGGCCGACGGCGTGATGATGCCTGTCGAGGGGCCCTCCGGACCGCCGTCGAACACGACAGCGGCATCCAGCGCGACGACGATGACGACCTCAGCAATGAGCAGCACCGCGAGCACGCGGCCGGAGAGGTTGATGTTGCGGTAGCCGAGGAAGGTGACGATCGCG
>JBQCJQ010000356.1:0-3334 GCA_051952615.1 Humibacter sp. | reverse complement strand
ATCTTCCAGCTCCGCGACTAGAGCGTGAGCACCACGCTGCTCGAATAGCGGAGGTCGCTATAACACCGCACGGGAATGGCGGAAGCGCACTCGCTGGCCGGGGCGCAACTGGGCGAACGCGTCGAGGTCGGCGTCCGTCACGACGGCGATCACCGGGTAGCCGCCCGTCACCGGTCCGTCGGCGAGCAGCACGGTCGGTTCGCCGGAGGGCGGCACCTGGATGGCTCCGGGCACCATCGCCTGGCTCGCGAGCTCAGCACCGGCGCGGGCCTCCGCCCTGGTGAGGCTCACCCCGCTCGGCGACCGCAGTCGCGCCCCGACGCGGTTGGACTGCTGCGTCACCTCCCACGCGGTGTCGTAGAACGCCGCGACGGCCTTCTCGGCGAACCAGTCCTCGCGGGGACCGGGCACGACGTGCACGTCCACCTCGGCAGCCGGTGGCGACGGGATCGTGAGCGCATCCACCGCGGGGATGTCGCCCGCTACGTTCCCGCCGACGACGATCTCGTCTCCGTCGGCCAACGCCGCCGGTCCGAGCTTTGCGCCGAGGTCGGTGGACGCCGAGCCGAGTTCGAGCGGGACATCCACGCCACCGCGCAGCGCGAGCACGTACCGCAGACCATGCTCGGCGATGCCGAGGCTCAGCACATCGCCGGCGCCGGCGAGCACGGCGGCGTCAGGCTCGATCGGATGACCGCCACGGCGCAACGGGCCCCTCGCACCCGTCACCGCGAACCACGTCGGCCGCTCGAACCGCAGCTCGGCGCCGACCACCACCTCCAGGGCCGCCGCGTGCTCGGCGTTCCCGACCAGTCGATTCGCCAGGCGAAGGGCTCCACGGTCGAGCGCCCCTGAGCGACCGGCGCCGATGGAGGCGGCGCCCGCACGGCCGAGGTCCTCGACGAGCAGCTGCGGTCCGGCGCGCAGGACGGTGAGCGAGGGAGACGACGCGGGTCGCGAGTCGGCATCCTGCTCCGGTGACGAGCCGCCCGATGGCTTTCCCTCGGCGAACGTCTCGACCGCGCGGAACCTCACCACGGTTCCCGGCGCGAGCAGCGCGGGGGGCGACGATCGCGGGCGCCAGAGCGGGGCATCCGTTCGGCCGATCAGCTGCCAGCCGCCAGGTCCTTCGCGCGGATACACCCCGCTGAACCCTCCCGCGAGCGCGACCGAGCCGGCGGGCACGACGGTGCGCGGGCTGGACCGCCGTGGAACCTCGAACCATCCCCCATCCGCCACGAGGTAGCCGAAGCCGGGGGCGAAGCCGCCAAACGCGACCCGCCAGGTCTCCTCGGTGTGGCGTCGCACCAGCTCCGCGGTCTCGACGCCAGCGAGCCGCGCAGCCTCCTCGAGGTCCTCACCGTCGTAGACCACGTCGATGGCCACTTCGTGAGCGGTGCTCTCGGCCGGGCGTCCGCCGTGTGCGGTCACGTCGCGGAGGATGCGGTCCAACCACGTGCGTACTGAGTCGACGCGCACCATGCGGGGGTCGAACAGCACCGCGACGGTGCGCGCCGCAGGCACGATGTCGTCAACGCCCTCCGGCCGCGTCGAGTCGAGCGCGTCGCGGGCTGCGAGAACGGTGTCGAGATCGCGCAGATCGGCCAGCAGGGCTCGATCGCCGAGACGATGGATGTCGAACCCTGCGTTCACACGAAGGCCTCGACTCGCACCCCGGCTCCCTCCAGAGCCATACGCACCGCGGTCGCCATCGCGACGGCATCCGGGCTGTCGCCGTGGACGCAGAGCGAAGCGGCATGCAGCTCGATCGTCTCGCCGTCGATGGTCTCCACGACACCGTCGACGGCCATGCGTACGGCACGCTCAGCAACGTGGTCGTCCGCGCCGAGGACGGCGCCCGGTCGGCTGCGCGGCACGAGCGAGCCATCGGAGAGGTAAGCGCGGTCGATGAACGCCTCGTGCACGAACGGCACCCCGCGCTCCCGGCACGCACGCTCGATGGCGCTGTCGGCAAGGCCGAGCACGGGCAGGTCAGCGGGGTACGCCGCGACGGCATCCGCAACGGCCGCAGCGTGAACGGGGTCCGCCACGATGCGGTTGTACAGGGCGCCGTGCGGCTTCACGTAGCGCACCTCGGTGCCGACGGACGCGGCAACCCCGGCGAGCGCGCCCAGCTGATAGAGCACGTCGGCGTGCAGCTCGTTCTCGCCGGCATCCACGAAGCGACGGCCGAACCCGGCGAGATCGCGGTACGAGACGTGGGCTCCGATCGCGACGCGGCGGTCGCGCGCGGCCGCGCAGGTGGCGACCATCGTCGCGGGATCCCCACCGTGGAATCCGCACGCCACGTTCGCGCTCGAGACGAGGTCGAGCATCGCAGCGTCGTCACCCATCGTCCAGGCACCGAACGACTCGCCGAGGTCGCAGTTCACGTCGATCGTGCGCATCCCCTCATTGTGCCCGCGCTTCCGGTGCCCGCGGCGATTCCGAGTCCACATCCATGCGTCCACAGGATGTCCCGACGAACGGCTCTCCCCGCCCGCCCGGCGCGTCGCCCCGGGCGTCGGCCGCGCTCGTTAGCCTCGAGGAGTGGCTGAGTTGGTACGCGTTCGCAGATGGGCAGAGGCGCTCATCGTGATGCACCTCGATCCGAACGTCTGGACCTTCGGCTTCGACAACGCCAAGACCCGCGGCGGACAGTGCAACCACTCCACGAAGCGCATCACGGTGTCGCGGCACCTCGCGGCGCGCTTCGACGATGACGAGATCCACCAGGTGCTGCTTCACGAGGTGGCCCACGCCCTCGCCGGCCCCTCGGCTGGTCATGGTGCGACGTGGCGGCGCATCGCCCGCGAGCTCGGATACGTCGGCAGCCGCACCCTCGACAAACCCGTTGCGGAAGATCTCGCCCCGTGGGTCGGCCACTGCCCGCAGGGCCATCTGCACTACCGTTATCGACGGCCGACCAGACAGATGTCGTGCGCGAAGTGCTCTCGGAGGTTCTCGCGGGAGTTCCTCATCGTCTGGGAGCCTCGAGCGGCACGGGCCTAGGCGGCTTCGCCCTCGGAATCGCTAGGCTTGCGCGGTAACCGACCACAATGGTTACGCCCTCCCGCAGCGCGCGAAGAGCGTGCACCACCCGACAGGAGACCCGTGAGCACGACCGCCGACGACCCGACGACGACGTCGGAGCCGCGATCAGCCGGCACGACAGGTCAATGGCTCGAAGCGGCCGACGGACAGCGCTGGTGGTTCGACTCGGGATGCCTGTGCCTCGACTTCGCCTACACCGGAGCGATGACCCAGACGGGCGGGATGACCCAGACGGGCGCGACCACCCAGGCCGGAGCGATGACGCAGACGGGCGCGACGG
>JBQCJQ010000355.1:0-2807 GCA_051952615.1 Humibacter sp. | reverse complement strand
TACGGTATTGCACCGTCGAGCGGCGCGGTGTCATTGCATGATCACGAAATCCCACGGATCGGTGCGCAGCTCGCTGACCTCGAAGAGCACGTCGGGCAGCGCGCGTGCCAGCTGCTCGGCGGCGGTGTCGAGCCAGACCCACTCCGCCGCCCAGTGGGGGACATCGATCAGCGCAGGTCCGCCGGAGACACGTGCCTGCTCGAGCGCCTCGGATGCCGGGTGGTGCCTCAGGTCGGACGTGATGTACACGTCGGCGTCGAGCACGCTCGGCTCCGACAGGTATGCGTCGCCGGCTCCGCCGCAGAGCGCGACCTTGCTGACGGGCTTGGCATAGTCGCCCGCGACCCTGATGCCGGTCGCCGTCGCCGGGACGATGTCGGCGAGGGCGCGGGCGAGGTGTCCGAGTGTGGTCGGCTCGGGCATCCTTCCCACCCGACCGATGCCGGAGGACGAGTCCGCGCCGGGAACGATGGGATGCACGTCGACGAGGCCGAGCCGCGTGGCCAGCACATCGGAGACGCCGTCGGAGACCACGTCGGCATTCGTGTGCGCGGTCAGCAGGCTACAGTCGCCGCGGATCAGCTGCGACACGAGGGCGCCCTTGTACCGATCCTCCGCGACACTCGAGACGCCGCGAAGCAGCAGAGGGTGGTGGGCGATCAGCACGTCGAAGCCACCGTCGACTGCCTCGGCGACCGTCTCGGCCACCGGGTCGACGGCCAGAAGCACGCGGGACACCGGCGACTCTCCACCACCGGTGACGAGTCCCGGCGCATCCCACGGCTCCGCGCCCGCGACGGGCCAGAGGGTCTCGGCGACCTGGAGCAGCTCTGCGATCGTTGTCGGCATACTCCGAGCCTACGGCGAGCGGTCAGCGCGTCCCAGTGCCGCTGGTGCGTGCGGGCACCGGTGGCAGGTGCAGGGCGGATGTCACCTACTGGCGTTCTCCTGGCGCCGCACGGCTCCCCTGCCGGACAGCAGCGCGAGCAACAGTCCGAGGAACAACGCGATGAGCACCCCGAGATCCGATGCCGCCAGCGCTCCGTGCGCGTCGACGTCGAGCGCCCGGAAGAAGTAGCCCTCCCACCGCAACCCGTCGGCGTCCGCCCGCATGAACCCGAGGCCGATCGCGCTGATCACGACGAGACCGATCACGTTCGTGAGGCGCCAGTCGGGGTAGACGCCGCCGCGGTGCAGCAGCGAATCCGTCGCGATGCGCCTACGACGCAGCAGGAAGTCGCCGAGGAAGATGCCCGTCCAGGCCGCGACGGGAACGGCCAGCGTCGTCGGATACGCCAGCACGAGCGTGCTCACCCCTGGCACCGCGGCGAGCAGCCAGGCCGTTCCTGCGGCGATGAGCACTCCGAGCACAAGCACCGACGACCATCGCGGCAGCCGCACACCGATGGCCTGAACGGCGAATCCGCCGGAGTAGAGGCTCACGATGAGCGCGGACATCAGGCCGATCGCGATGGCGGCCACGAGCGGGACCGCGAACCAGGTCGGGGTGTTGGCGACGAGCGCACGCACGGGATCCGCCGCGAATCCGCCGGCGGCAACCGACCCCGTGATCGTGAGAATGGCGCCGAAGACCACGAGCACGAGCATCGGCAGGGATGCACCGAATCCGCTCCACAACGCGGCGGCCGTTCCGCTCGACCCGGCACGCTGATACCGCGCGAGGTCTCCCCCGGCGCTCGCCCACGCGAGGCCGAGGATGCTGAAGACGAGCACCGCGCCCTCGACGACGAGAACCCACTCGCCGTACGGGGCAGAGGCGAGCCTGTCCCAGCCGGATCTCGGCCACGCCACGACGATGATCGCCACGGCAAGCGCCGCTGTCGCGATGGTGGCGATGAGCTGGATGACCGCGACGAGGGCGTATCCGAAGATGGCGACGACGACGCTCACGACCGCCGCGATGGCGAAGGACGACAACAGCACGACGGTGCGGTCGGACGCCCAGCCGGCCTCGACGGCGCAGTCCGCGACGGCGACGGCCAGCAGCCACAGCAGCGCGGCACCCCAGAACAGGCGCACCACGAGGATCAGGATCGCCGGGATCACGTTGCCGACGATGCCGAAGGTCGCGCGCGAGACGACGACCGTCGGCTGGCCGCTCCACACGCCGGTCAGCGCGCTCAGGCCAAGGGGGATGAACGAGAGGGCGACTCCGAGAAGGGCGGCGATGAGCACCTGCACGAAGTTCAGCCCCACCGCGACCAACGCGGCACCAACCCCGAGCACGAGCACGGATGCCCCGGCGGCGAACCACAGCCAGAACAGCCTGCTGGCGCGTCCCACTCGGTACTCCCGCGGGGTCGGCTCGCCGCCCGCTTGCTCGATCGAGAAGATCGGCAGAGGCGTCGGCTCACCGACGGTGAGGACGCCCTCCCCTGCACGGACGCGCGGACTCGAGATGGGTGTGAGTCCCATGTCGTCGCCCGAGACGTCGTCGGCGTCGTCGCCGACATCGGCGTCCAGTTCGGGGCTGCCGGGCTCGGGTATCCCGGCGCTCGCACCCGTGGTCGCACCAGGCTCCGCGGGCTCAACGACCTCGGCGGGCGCGACGGCCTCGGCAGGCGCGACGGGCTCAGCGGGCGCGATCGGCTCGGCGGGAACCGTGGGCTCGGCGATCGTGGACGCCGACGCGCCCGCTCCCTCCGCGGGCAGAGCCTCTGCGGGGCGACGCGCGGCGAGAAGGGCCTCGAGGTGTTCGATCGCCGCGAGCGTGTCGCCCTTCGCGGCCTGCTTCGAGATCTCCTTCTCAGCCTCCGTCGTCGGCACGTAGGGCTCTGCAGGCTTCG
>JBQCJQ010000354.1:0-10109 GCA_051952615.1 Humibacter sp. | reverse complement strand
AGCGCGTCCATGCGGCGGGTGTGCGCACCGATGATCTCGGTGAAGACCGGGTCGATGCGCTCCTCGTCGGATCGCTGGTTGCCCGACAGTTTCAGAGCCGAACGTGCGACCAGCAGCGTGTCGCCGACGAGCCTGCGACCCCACATCGCCAGGCGCGAGCCGAGCGTGCCATCCTGAGCGATCTCCGCGGCGAGGATGGCTGCGAGTTGGTCCGTGCCCGTCTGGGAGCCCAGCAGGCTGGCGGCGCGCGGTCCGACATCCCCCGGCAGCCCCTGCGCGAGGCGCATGAAGAAGTCGCCGAGCAGACCGTCGGTCACGTAGACGCCGAGCAGTGTCTCCTGCCAGTCACGTCCGATCGTGATCGCCTGGAAGCCGTCGACGGCCAACGCGAAGGGCGCCATCACGGCGGCGGGCTCGGCGTCGTGTCTGCGGATCTCCGCGAGCACCGCCTGATGACGGCTCAGTGCGGCTCCCGCCGCGAGCGCCACCGATTCCTTGCTGGTCAGCGATGGCACCTGCTGCACGACGCGCGACAGGGTCTCGAAGGCCTGCAGCTGCAGGTACGCGACCTGGCCGAGGTACGGAAGCAGGTCGGGTGCGATCTCGTGCAGGTCCACCCGCACAGCGGATGCCTGTTCCCGCCTCGGCTTCAGCTTCGGCGCATCGACGGGGGCCGACTTGCGGGTGAACCAGGATGCCACGGTAAGCAAGCCTATCCCGGTAGAATGGGCGTGCCGTCGGCACAGGATCGACGGCCCTGCGCCCCGGAAGATGTGACGACCGTGCGGGCGCGGCCATTCGCGATCCTCGACGGATCCGCATCTCTTTCGACAGGCAGACCACGTGACGTTCTCCGATCTGAACATCGATGCCGACATGGTGCAGGCACTCGCCGCACAGGGCATCGTCGATCCATTCCCCATCCAGCAGCAGACCATCCCGCTCGCCATGAGCGGCCAAGACATCATCGGCCAGGCCAAGACGGGCACCGGCAAGACCTTCGGATTCGGCTTGCCGCTCATCCAGCGACTCGGCCCGAACCCCGAACCCGGCGTGCAGGCGCTCGTCGTCGCTCCCACCCGTGAGCTGGCGATCCAGGTCGCAGAGGACCTCGAGCTTGCCACCTCCGGTCGCCCGACCACCATCGCCTCGATCTACGGCGGCAAGTCGTACGACGGGCAGATCGAGCAGCTCAAGGCGGGCGCTCAGATCGTCGTCGGCACACCAGGACGTCTGCTCGACCTCGCTGGCCAGCGACTGCTCGACCTGTCACACGTGCGCGAGATGGTGCTCGACGAGGCCGACCGCATGCTCGACCTCGGCTTCCTGCCCGACGTCGAGAAGCTGTTCTCCCTCACGCCCGCCACCAGGCACACCATGCTGTTCTCGGCCACCATGCCCGCGCCGATCGTCGCGCTGGCGCGGCGGTTCATGACGCGTCCGATCCACATCAGGGCGTCCGAGCCCGACGAGGGTCTCACCCAGGCGAACATCAACCACCTCATCTACCGTGCGCATGCTCTCGACAAGGACGAGGTGATCGCGCGCATCCTGCAGGCCGAGGGCCGAGGCAAGACGGTGATCTTCACGCGCACGAAGCGTGCGGCGGCCAAGCTCGTCGAAGAGCTGGGCGACCGCGGCTTCAATGCTGCAGCGGTGCACGGCGACCTCAGCCAGGAGCAGCGCGAGCGGGCCATGAACGCGTTCCGCAGCGGCAAACGCGATGTGCTGATCGCCACGGATGTCGCAGCTCGCGGCATCGACGTGATCGACGTCACCCACGTCATCAACCACACCATCCCCGAGGACGAGAAGGCCTACCTGCACCGCGTCGGCCGCACCGGACGCGCCGGCAAGCAGGGCACAGCCGTCACCTTCGTTGACTGGGACGACCTGCACAAGTGGGCGCTGATCAACCGCGCGCTCGAATTCGGCCAGCCGGAGCCCACGGAGACGTACTCCTCGTCGCCGCACCTCTACAGCGACCTGAACATCCCGACGGATGCCAAGGGGCGACTCAAGCCGACGCCTGCCGTCAAGACGGAGCGCCAGCCATCCGAGGGTGGTTCCGAGGAGCGACAGGGCTCGGCCGCGTCGAGCAGCCGCAACCGGCGGCGCACGCGCAGCGGCTCGGGCTCGACCGCCCAGGCACCCGCTCAGGATGCCGCTGCTCCGGCCGAGAAGGTCGCCGCCGGCACCCACGACGGCCAGGGCCACCAACACCACGACGGCAACAGCGCACCGCGTCGCCGTCGGCGGCGGCGTCGCCCGTCGGGCGGAGCGGTTGCGGCACAGTAGTCATCGGAAATGGGGCGGGCGAGAGATTCTCGACCCGCCCCTTCGCCGCCGCGACAGGGGTCAGTAGGTTCCGAGGTCCTTCCATGGGCCGTTGGGATCACCGGGCTTCTCGTTGCGCGACCACCACTTGGCCTGCCAGACGTGTCCGCCGTAAGCGACCTTGTCGCCCTCGTGATAGACCCACGAGGCGGTCCAGGCGGCGACCGGACCCATCGAGGTGACGACCGGCTCGCCGATCTGCTCCCATGAGCTCCACGGTGAGGCGCCCGGCACCTCGTTCTTCGAGTACCACTGGGCCGTGTACGCGTTCCCCTGGTAGAGCACGACGGCCCCACCCTGATACACGGTGCCGGCGTTCCAGCTGGGGTACGACACGAGCGCCCCGATGGCCGACGTGAGCCGTGCTGCCGCCGCATCCAACTCGTACTGATACGGGTAGGCCGCAGCTTCCACCGCTTTCGCGTCCCGAAGCACATCGGAGAAGGTTCCCCAGCTGTCGATCGTGTAGTGCGACTCCGGCAGCGCCTCCGCCTTCGCGATGATGCCTTCGAGAGTCGAGCGATCGGCCGACGGGTTTCCGAATACCTGCAGATCGGCGATCTGCATCAGCGTGCCGTCCTGGACGGAGCCGCCCGTTCTCAGCTTGCTGCTGATCACACGCACGAAGGATGCCTGCGTCGGACTCCCGAGCGCGAAGTCACGTGGACTCGCGGTGCTGCCGTTGTCGCCGGAGATCGACGCGACGGTCATCCATTCGATGCCGTCGCGGGAGATCTGCACCTTGTAGTCCACCGCGAACGAGCCGGTGGGATAGACCTTGATGTCGTTCACGTCGAACGATGCACCGAGAGCGACGGCCGCCCATTCGACCGCGTTCGTGTCGGAGTGCTGGCCTACATTGCTCGTCCAGCCGTTCGCGGTCGAACCGTCGACGAGGAACCGCGGCGCCCACCCCCACTGTTCATAGCTGCTGGGCGTGGTGGATGACACGACGACCGTCTTGTTCAGCGCGACGTTCGCTCCGGCCGTGTACGCCGGTGGGGTCGGGATAGTCGGCGGTTTAGCAGGTGACGGCGTCTTGCCGTCGTCGTTGTACACCTCCAGCTCCGCCAGACCGGCGCGGAACCCGTCGGAGGTCTCGTTCATCGACAGCACATGGACGCGGAGGAACCGCGCGTCTACTGGGCTGAACGTGACAGTCGATGGTCCGCTCGCACGAGACTGCCCGCTGATCTCTGCAACAGGTGTGAACGCGTTGCCATCGCTCGAGACCTCCACCCGGACGTTCTGCGGGAACGACGAGCCATAATCGATCAGGTCTCCCGCAGGGTAGAGGTCTGCCCTGTCGAGGTGCACGACGCGCCCGAGGTCGACCGTGAGGTTCGCCTCGGCAGAGGATGTCGCCGCAGGCGTGATCCAGCCATTCGTCGTCGTGTTGCCGAAGCGAACACCATCGGTGACCTGTGCAGCGCTCCAACCATTCGACGTGTCCGCCTTGTCCGCGACGACGCTCGCATTCGCCGCCAGGTTCACGTCGACCGGTGTGGGTCGCTTGTCATAGTCGTAGGTTGCAGGCAGTTCGTAGAGCGCCGAATCTCCCTTGTCGAGTTGCAGATCGAGCCCGCTCCCCGACAGCGTCACCGGTTCGGTGCCACCGCTTTGCTTGCTGATCCGGTCGAGGGAGCCGATGGAGGAGTCGAACGTGAGATGCGTGCTGACGGCCTGCGTGAAGTCGTTGTTCACGACCATGAGATAGTTGCGACCCGTCGCCCTGTCTCGCAGATACGAGAAGGTGAGATTGTCGGCCGATGGCGCGTGGACGAAGAAGTCGGAAGGCACTGACTGCTGTCCGTAGGACGATCCGTTGAGATAGACCTGTTCGGCGTCCAGCTTCATCAGCGTCGGCCCGAGCTTCTGCACCTCCGCGTCCAGCTGCTGCACCGGCTGGTAGAGATCGGTCTTCGTGCCGTCCGGCGCGATGATGGCGTTCGTGAAGGTCTCCGGACGATTCGTCGGGGTGAACCAGGTGAAGTACGAGAGCTGCTTGTAGCCGTAGGCGATCGCCATGTTGGTCTCGTATCGGATCTCCGCAGCGTTTGTTCGTCTGAACCCGTTCGGCACGCCGGTCGCTTGGATGTAGGTCGCGGTCTTCACCCCGTTGCGCAGACCCACCTGACGAACGGCATTCAGATTGCCGAGGAATCCCGCGTAGTCCAGGCTGTTCGCCGTCGTCCCGAACGGATACCTGTCGTACATCAGGTAGTCGTCGTTGCCGACCTGATCGACCCACTTCTGCATCGCGGTCGCCTCGTTCTGATCCGACCCGTACGAACCGCTCGGCAGGAAATTGAGGTGCGCGTAGTAGTCGGGCGCAGCCTTCTTCATGTCGTTGTACACCCTCGCGTACGCGGTCGCGTCTGACGGTTCGTCATCCACGTAGAAGCCGCCGACTCCCGGAACATCCTTGTATTCGTTGACGATGCTCGTGATCTGGTCGTCCGTCAGACTCGTGAGATCGCCGAAACGATCGTCGGCGACGCCGATCTGCATCCCATACTTGGCCGCGAGCTCCGCCATCTTCAGCTGCGTGCTCTTGTCCGTCAGGTCGCTCGTCGGCACCACCTGGAGAAAGTTGACGCCGGCCGCCGCGAGATTGGCGAACTGCTCGTCGTTGACGTACGCCTTCGCCATCGGCCAGAAAGCCGTGATCATGAAGTCGTCGCCGGCCCGCTTCACCTTGTCCTGCACGCTCACGGAGATGCTCGCCGACGTGTCGGTCGCGGGTTCGGCGAGCGTTATCTTCGCAGTTCCTGCGGCGATGGCGGTCACGAGGCCGGTCTGATCGACCGACGCGACCGATGCGTCGGACGTCGACCACTGCACAACGGGCGTTCCGTTCGCAGCCGTGGCGGTGAAGGGCAGCCGGCTGGTGGCACCGGTTTGGAGCAGGAGCGCCGGCTTGTCGATCGACACGTAATCCGTGGGAGGTTTCACCACAGCCGTGCCGAAGGCGGCGAGCTCCGACAACTGCACGAGGTATCCGTCACCGGTGTTCGGACCACCGCGCTCACCGACGCTCAGGCGGATTGTCTTCGCCGCAACGGGTTGCTGCAGGTCGATGACCACCGGTGCCGTTGGTGGCTGGGCCTGCGTGAGGTCCTGGCTGAACACCGCGCTGCCGGAGTCGTCCAAGAGCGACACGGAGTACCTGGCGGGAAAGGACGACCCGTACGTCAGGTCACTGCGCGGAAACAACACCACTCGTTGCACCAGTGCGTCGCTCGCCATGACCACGTCGGCTGTCGCGGGCGTCGCAGGGTCGGTCACCTTGTCGTAGGGACTCGTGCTCCAGCCGTTCGCCGAGTTGGCCGAGGCGAGCACACCGTCGACGAGCTTCGCCGCACTCCATCCTTCGCCGGCCATCTCGTACGACGACGAGGCGGTCACATGAGCTCCGCGAGCGACGTCGGTCGTGTCGGCAGGCGCATAGGAGGAGATATCCGTGGGATCGGGCTCCGCCGTCGAGCCCGCTGCGATGGCCGCGCCCGCTGGCATGGCGAGCGCGATGGCGAGCAGTCCGGCGGTGAAGAGTCCCAGTGCGGCGCGACGTTGCAAACGCATAGCGATTCCTTTTCTAGTCGCTGGTGAGGTGGTACCTATGACGTTCGTGAGAAGGGCGTGAGATCTGTTTACCGGATCTCGACCGACAATGAAACGTTCAAATCACAACGAGCACGAAATTGATCGAAACGACCAAGTGCTCATCGCCATCACCCGTGCCGAATCGAAGACGCGCGCGATCGAAATGGGGGGCTACGCCGTTTGCGCCAGGTAGGCGGAGGCGTCCAGAACGCGCCGAAGCGCACCCTCGGACGTCGTGTTCTCCCCCAGCCGATTGGGCTTGCCAGCACCGTGGTAGTCGCTCGATCCCGTGAGGATCAGCCCGTAGCGGTCGGCGAGCTCGCGGATGGCCGCCTTGCCGTCCTCGGTGTTCTCACGGTGGTCGAGCTCGAGGCCAGCGAGGCCGGTGTCGACGAGCCGCCTGAAGTAGTCGTCTTGGATGATGCCGTCACGGCCCCGCGTCGCCGGATGCGCGAGCACCGGAACGCCGCCCGCTCCCCTGATGAGCCGCACGCCGTCGAGCGGTGTCGGCGCATAGATCGGCTCGTAGTACCCGCCACGGGGATGCAGCAGCGTGGCGAACGCCGCAGAACGATCAGGCACCACCCCGCGCGACACGAGGGCGTCGGCGATGTGCGGGCGTCCGACCGTCGCGCCGGGCGCGGTGTGCGCGAGAACGTCGTCCCACGACAGGTCGTAGTCCACCCCGAGCCGCGCCACCATGGTCTCGGCTCGGCTGCGTCGGGCATCCCTGATGCGCTCGAGCTCGGCCGTCAACGGTTCATCGGAAGGGTCGAACAGGTAGGCGAGCATGTGCACGCTCTTCCAGCCGTAACGGGTCGACAGTTCCATGCCGGGGATGAACGTGAGGCCGACCTCCGATGCGGTGGCGGCGGCGTCCTCCCACCCGCCGGTCGAGTCGTGATCCGTCAGCGCGACGGTCCCGAGGCCCGCCCCCGCCGCCGCCCTCACGAGTTCGGCGGGCGACTCCGTGCCGTCCGACACGCTGGAGTGCGTGTGCAGATCGATCGGTGCACGGAATGCGCGGAGATCGGACATCCCACCATCGTATTGCCGCTCGAGACTCGACCCGCGGGACCGTGCCCCTTCAGAGCGTGTGCGCCACGTACACCTGGCACGCTCGTTCGGGCGGACACCAACGCGCTCGACGTCGGCGGAACGGGAGAGAATGGAACGCATGGACGACATCGACTCCACAGCCACCGCATCGCCCGCGTCGGGATCCGCAGCAGCCGCGGCAGCCGAAGCGACAGCAGCACCGAAACCGCGCGCGACGCAGAACCGCTCGACCACTCCGGCGTCGTCGTCGTTCGCCGAGTACATCGGCTCGGGCTGGGCGGATCGCACCGACGTCATCCCTTCAGCGCGGGATGCCGCGGCACCGGCCGCCGCGAACAGGGCCGCGATCTCGGCGAAGCATGCCGGCGAGCGTCTCATCGTGCCGGCCGGCCGGCTGAAGCAGCGCTCGAACGACACCGACTACCCGTTCCGCGCGCACTCCGCCTTCACCCACCTGACCGGATGGGGATCGGATGCCGAACCGGGCAGCGTGCTCGTGCTGGAGCCCACCGCGGAGGGCCACGACGCGACGCTCTACTTCCGCGAGCGCGCCGGCCGCGACTCCGACGAGTTCTACGCCAACCCGGAGATCGGCGAGTTCTGGATCGGCCCTCGCCCTTCACTCGCGCAGGTGGCGGGCGACCTCGCCCTGCAGACCCGCGCCATCGCCGACCTCGAATCGGTGCTCGACGCGGTCGACGAGCGCACGCTCATCGTGCGGGAGGCCGACCCCGACCTCACGGGGCGCGTCGATGCGGTGCGCCTTCTCCAGCTCGACGACCGCGCAGCAGACGCCGCTGCGGATGACGCCGACGAGGTGCTGGCCCGCGACCTCTCGGAGCTGCGCCTGACGAAGAACGATTGGGAGCTCGGCGAGCTCCGCGCAGCGATCTCGGTGACAGCACGCGGGTTCGACGACATCGTGCGCGAGCTGCCTCAGCTCGGTGCCAACGAACGCGGCGAGCGCGTGATCGAGGGGGTCTTCAACGCGCGGGCTCGCCTGGACGGCAACGCTGTCGGCTACGACACCATCGCCGCGTCGGGCCCGCACGCCTGCATCCTGCACTGGACACGCAACAACGGCCCCGTCGTGCCGGGCGACCTCGTGCTCATCGACGCGGGTGTCGAGGTCGACAGCCTGTTCACCGCAGACATCACCCGCACGCTTCCGGTCAACGGAACCTTCACGCCGACCCAGCGCCTCGTATACGAGACGGTGCGCGAGGCAGCCGACGCCGCCTTCGCGATCGTGCGTCCCGGCATCCGGTTCCGCGAGGTGCATGCAACGGCCATGGAGGTCATCGCGCGGCGCACCGCCGAGTGGGGAATGCTTCCCGTCACGGCGGACGAGGCGCTGCAGGCCGACCAGCAGCAGCACCGCCGCTACATGGTGCACGGCACGAGCCACCACCTCGGGCTGGACGTGCACGACTGCGCCCAGGCGAGGCGCGAGTTCTACCTCGACGGCGTGGTCGAGGCCGGTATGACGTTCACGATCGAACCGGGGCTGTACTTCCAGCCGGACGACCTCACCGTTCCCGAGGAGTTCCGCGGCATCGGCGTGCGCATCGAAGACGACATCCTGGTCACCGAGACCGGCGCCGAGAACCTCTCGATCGCGATTCCGCGCACGGCCGACGATGTCGAGGAGTGGATGGCGAGGCTGCGCGCCTGACCCACCGGCTGGACTACCCCTTCCCGTCGTTGCCCTGACCGTCTCCGTCGGGAGCGGCGGGTGGAGGCGGATTCTCCCCGTACCGCGGCGGGTTCTCGCCATATCGCGGCGGATTCTCCCCGTACCTCGGCTGCGGCTCCCCGTACTGCGGCGGGTTCTCGCCGTAGCGGGGCCGTTCGCCGTGGTCGTCATGCGGTGGCGACGCTGGTGGCGGTGCGACGGGCGGGGGCGGCGGATCGGAAGGATGCCCGGGCTGCGCGAACCCCGGTGCGACATCCTGCACCCCTCCGATGCCGGTGAGAAGGTTGCGCGCGCGGTTCGCGGACTCCGGGTCCACGATGACCGAGTAGCTCGTCGCCAGCACCTGGGTCATCGACGTGTAGTCGCGCGTGCGGCGCGTGATCGCATAGGAGACGACACCGAACAGCATTCCGAAGCCGGCGCCGAGCAGCACGGCCGCGATGAGGATGCCGAGCCCGGTCGTTGGCGAGAAGATCACGATGAGCAGACCGAAGAAGATGCCGAGCCACACACCGGACGCCGCGCCCGCCGCCGCGACCCTGCCCCAGGTGAGCCTGCCGGTCACCCGTTCGACCGTCTTGAGGTCGCTTCCGACGATGGAGATCTGAGCCGCAGGGAAGTCGCCCTTCACCAGCATCTCGACGGCGCTCTGCGCTTCTGGGTAGGACTCGAAGGCCGCCACCACCTCGCCGCGGGGAATGGTGGGGAAGATCTGGCGCTGTCGCCCGCCGAGCGGGCCCTGGCTGCTCATCCGGCCATTGTCCCACCCACGCATCCGGCGGGGGTCGGAACCGCCGGTGGCGTGCGCTGCAACCCGTTTCTCCCACCCACACGATCTAAGGTTTAGACGTGAGTGCAGCACGCGTGTTCGTGGCCCGGTTGGCCGGGTGCACGGTGTTCGACCCCGCGGGCGACCGCGTGGGCAAGGTGCGCGACGTGCTCGTGGTCTACCGCAAGAGCGATCCGCCCCGCGTCGTCGGTCTGGTGGTCGAGATTCCGGGCAAGCGCAGGGTCTTCGTCTCCATCGGCCGGGTGACGAGCATCAGCGCAGGTCAGATCATCACGACCGGCCTGATCAATGTGCGCAGGTTCGAGCAGCGCGGCGGCGAGGTGCGCGTGATCGCCGAGATCCTGGGCCGCACCGTCGACTTCCGTGACGGCTCGGGGCCGGCGACCATCGAGGACGTCGCGATAGAGCAGACCCTGCCCGGCGACTGGTCGATCTCGCAGCTCTTCGTTCGCCGCCCCAAGACCAGCCCTTCGCCGTTCGCCAAGGGTGCCACCGTGTTCGCCACGTGGAACCAGGTGCGCGAGCGCTCGACGGATGGCGCAGCTCAGTCGGCCGAGCAGCTGATCGCCACCTACTCGGAGCTCAAGCCGGCCGATCTGGCGAACACTCTGCTCGACCTGCCGG
>JBQCJQ010000353.1:0-3359 GCA_051952615.1 Humibacter sp. | reverse complement strand
AGGTGTAGGCATCTGTCTCGTCGTCCGCGCCGGTGGGGGCGTCGACGTCGAGCGCCCTTCGTACCGCAGCGCCGTACATGCCCGCCTGAACCGTGGTCTGGTTCGAACGGATGCCCCGCAGCTCGCTCGGCCTGTCGGCCGTCAGCAGGATCATCGGCACGTTCGAGTGGTGCGCCTCGAGCACGGCGGGCAGCAGGTTCGCCGTCGCGGTTCCGCTCGTCGTAATGACGGCGGCGGGACGGCGGCTCTCCACGGCGAGGCCGAGGGCGAGGAATCCCCCGACACGTTCATCGATGCGCACGAGCAGCTCGATGGCTCCCGTGCGTTCGAGCTCTGCGGCGACGAGAGCGAGGGCCTGCGAGCGGGAACCGGGGCTCAGAACGACGTGCCTCAGGCCTCGGCGTACCAGCGCGACGAGCAGCGCGATCGAGGCGTCGGTGGCCGGATTCCCGGTGTGGGGCAGGGGTGTGAGTGGGTCTTCTGTGCTGTGGTCTTCGACGGTCTGGCCGTCGGTGAGCGGGCTGGCGCTGGTGAAACCGGGGCTGCCGGGATTCGCGGGCTCAGACATCCCGTCTGCCGTCGGTGTCGCCGGACTTCTTCTTCGGCGTGTCATCGAGGTCGGAGAGCTCGCGCTCCAAGCGGCGGATGCGCTCCTGCTGCTGACGGTCTCGTTCGAGGTTTCGCAGGAAGTCGGGGTCGTCGTCCGGAGCGACGGTACGCGCGCCCAACTGCCGGTCGCGCCGCGGTCGGCCGATGGCGAACCACAGGATGTCGCCGATGAGGAAGAACACCACGACGATGATGAGCCACGCCCACTTCGGCAGTCCGCGCACACGATCGCGATCGGCCAGCGTGCAGTCCACGACCGAGTAGACGTAGAACAGAGCGGCCATGACTCCGACGATGAGCCATACGCGAATCATGAGGCCATGCTAACCCGCGTGGCTCAGCGGTGGCGGTGCGCGGTGAACCTCACAGCATGCTCTGTCGATGCGGGCGAGCGGCCCGGCGCAGGAAGGGCCCGCGTGGGTCGCTCGGCACCACCTCACGCGACTCACGCACAGGGTGCGTACCTAGACTTGAACGGTGAAACGCATTCCGGCTTGGCTCACCTTCACTGTGTTGCGGCTGCTGTTCATCGCCGTTCCGCTGGTGGTGCTGCTGCTGGTTCTGCCCTCCGACTATTGGATCTTCTCGGCGGTCGCGGCCGTGATCATCGGACTGTGCCTGTCGTTCCTCTTTCTGCGCAAGCCTCGCCAGGCGGTCTCCGACCAGCTCGCCGCGGCCCGCAGGCGAGAGCGCACCGAGGCGAAGCCCACGGTGGATGACCAGGTCGAAGACGCCGCGGTCGACGAGGCGAACGCCCGGGCTAACCGCAAGTCCCAATAACCCGCCTGGTCGTATCAGGCCACGTCGTCACACCTCTTTAACAATGTGATCGCGGACGGGCCGTCCGGTCTGCCCGCAGACGGATGCCGGTCGGATTCCGGCGCACGGAGGTGACGTCATGACCTGGATGAGCAACAATCTGACTTCGCGAACGGGAGCGCCGCCCGCGATCTACAGCCCGTCGGCGTACGCGTTCACCCAGCAGAGGACCCAGCACGTCGTCTACCAGGGTTTCGGCGACGGAGCTGGCGACGGCCACGTGCACGAGCTGTGGTTCGACGACCACTGGCACCACAACGACCTCACCTCGCAGGCGGACGCGACGCTGATCGACGGCGTGCCGAGCGGATATGTGTATCCGGACCAGCCGGGCGGCGCCACCCAGCACGTCGTCTACCAAGGCTTGGAGCCGGGCGTCGGTCCTGACGGGCGCGTTCAGGAGATCTGGTGGGACGACGACAAGAACCACCACCAGCTCACCGATGGGCAGCACCGGCTGGTCGACCAGCCGTTCGGCTACAGCTTCGAAGCCGGACAGCACATCGTCTACCGCGCGGGCAACACGCTGCGCTTCCTCGACATGGAGGAGGACTTCGGATGGCTGGACAGCGACCTCACTCCGTACATGGCCGGCACGCATCCCATGCTGCCGCCGACGGCGTACGGGTTCACCGCGCAGCGCACCCACCACCTGCTGTATGCGGGCGGCGACGGCCATGTGCACGAGCTCTGGAAGGGCCCGTCGGGCGGATTCCAGCACAACGACCTCACCGTCGCATCCGGCGCACGCGCTCAGGCGACCGGGATGCCGTTCGGGTTCGCCAACGATCCCGGCTTCGTGCAGGTCGTGTCGTACACCGCCTCGGACGGACATCTGCACCAGCTCACCTGGAGCGGCGTGTGGCATGACGCCGACCTCACGGCGACGGTCGGCGGCGTCGCGCCCAGCGCCGGGACCGTGCCGACCGGCTACCTCTACCCGTCAGAGGGCACGCTGCACGTCGACTACGTCGGCGTGGACGGACACATCCACGAGTACTGGCAGGATGACGGCGGCTGGCATCCGACCGACCTCACGGCCCGCACGGGCGTGCTCAACGCGCGCAGCAACCCGGCCGCATACGTGATGCCGGACGACACCCAGCACGTGATCTTCGTCGACGACGACCGTCAGGTCATCGAGCTGTACTGGCTCCCGTAGCCGAAAGGCCTACAACGGCGACCACGCCAAAGCAGCGCCGAGGAATGCGGCGAAGACCAGGGCGCTGATCGAGGTGAGCTGCAGGGCGAGGATGAGCTCCCGGGGCGTGCGGCCGAAGAGCACGATCACGACGGCGGGAAGCGCGGCGATGAGGGTGAAGAAGCCCAGCCATCCGAGCGTGTAGATCAGGCTGATCGCCGCCAGGATCAGGAACGGCACGATCACGAAGACCACGAAGAGCACGCGCGACCAGACGCGACCGATCAGCACGGTGAGGGTGCGCTTGCCTGCCTGACGATCCACGTCGATGTCGCGAAGGTTGTTGACGACCAGCACCGCGCAGGCGAACAGGCCGACGGCGACGGCGCTGAGCCATGCCACCTGCGAGACGTTGAGCACCTGAACGAACATGGTTCCTGCGGTCGCGACGAGCCCGAAGAACACGAAGACGAAGAGCTCTCCGAGGCCGTAGTAGCCGTAGGGATGCCGACCCCCGGTGTAGAACCAGGCCGCGGCGATGGCCGCCGCGCCGACGATCAGCAACCACCACTGTTCCGACACGACCACGAGCAGGATGCCCGCGATGGCGGCGAGCCCGAAGAAGACGAGAGCCACGCCGAGCACCACGCGGGGCTTGGCCTTGCCTGACCCGGTGAGGCGGCTCGGGCCGACACGGTAGGCATCCGTTCCGCGAACGCCGTCGGAGTAGTCGTTCGCGTAGTTGACGCCGATCTGCAGGCAGAGCGCGACGACGAGGCAGAGGATGGCG
>JBQCJQ010000352.1:0-2020 GCA_051952615.1 Humibacter sp. | reverse complement strand
CGCCCTGTGGGCGATCAAGTGGGAGCCGATCGGCAAGAACCTCGAGGGAGAGGCGGAGAACGTCTCGCTCCTCGCTCACTGAGCCGGCAACCCGGCACCACGACGAACCCGAGGACGAGACGAGACGATGAACCGCAAGACGCTGCTGGCCATGCTGAAGCCCCAGCTGGACGATGTCCACGCCGAAGGTGCCGGCAGGTTGCTCGATGCGGTCGCCGCGTACCTCGACGACGTCGGACCGACACGGCTGACGGATGCCCCGCCGGCGTTCACCTTCGATCCGGAGGCTGCGTCGTCGTACCATCCCGCACCGGTCGATCTCCCGGCCGCTGAGGCGGGCAGCGGCACCCAGGCCGCCGAGGTCGAGCCGGAGTGGATGGACCCTGCGCAGCTCGGGGAGGCGATCCGCGCAGGAGTTCTCGACCGGACCGAGGTGCTCGAACGGTTCCAGGCGCGCATCGCCGAGCTCGACCCGGTGCTGAACGCGTTCGCGCAGGTCACGCTCGATCCCGCAGCGGGCTCGGACGGCACGCTCGGCGGTGTGCCGATCGGCGTGCAGGACATGATCGGCACGGCGGGGGTCCCGACCTCAGCAGGGTCGCGCCTGCTCGACGGTTATGTGCCCGATGCGGACGCGTCCTCCTGGTCGGCGCTCGCCGCGGAGGGCGCCGTGCTGGCAGGCAAGCTCAACACGCAGGAGTTCGCGGCGGGCACGAGCGGTGAGAACGAGTGGTTCGGCGCCGTGCGCAACCCGTGGAACCCGACCCGGCTGGCCGGGGGCGCGGCGTCCGGCCCGGGCGCGGCGGTGGCGGCCGGCCTGGTGTCCGCCGCGATTGCGACCGACCCGGGCGGATCCATTCGGGTGCCCGCCTCGCACTGCGGCGTCGTCGGGCTGAAGCCGACCTACGGCACGATCGACCGAGCGGGCACCATCCCGCTCACCTGGTCGACCGAGACCCTCGGCGTGCTCGCCCGCACGACTCGGGGCGCGGCGCAGATCTCCGACCTGCTTCTCGACGGCCGTGCGCGCGCTCGGTGGGGGACGAGCTGCGAGTCCGCCGCGCAGGCGGGCGCCGGATCGGGCCGGGTGCCTCTTCGCATCGGCGTGCCATCCACGTGGCTCGCGATGGGTCTCGACCCCGAGGTGTCGGCGGCGTTCCAGAGCGCGCTCGACGTGCTCGTCGGGCTCGGCGCCACGATCGTCGACGTCGATCTCCCCGATGCGGCCAAGATCGCCCCTGCACACCGCGCGATCGCGTTCTCGGAGGCGTCGAGCATCCACGAGGAGCTGATCCTCACGCGTGCCGATGGCTACGGCGAGGTCATCCGCGACCGACAGGAGGCCGGCCGCGGTGTGCTCGCCAGCGAGTACCTGAAGGCGTGGCGGCTGCGCGGGCAGTTCATCCGCCACTTCTCGGAGGGATGGCGGCAGGCCGACGTCATCGCCCTGCCGACGTCTCCTGTGCCCGCCGCCGAGCCGGGGACGACGACCTTCACGACGAGTTCACGCGGGCCGGAGCCCGTGCACACGGTCTACACGCGATACTCGGCGCCGATGAGCACCCTCGGGCTGCCCGCGCTCTCCGTGCCGTGCGGCTTCACGGTCGACGGGTTGCCGATGGGCTTGCAGCTCACCGGGCCGCCGCACGCGGAGCCGCTGCTGTTCCACGTCGCCGGGGCGTACGAGGCCGCTGCCGGTTTCGCGGGCGCCCACCCGTTGCTGGCCACCGAGGAGAGGACGGGAACGGTATGACCGACACGTTCGACACCGTCATCGCGGGCGGAACCGTCGTGACGCCGTCCGGCGAGATTCGTGCCGACCTCGGGATGCTCGACGAGAAGATCGCCGAGATCGGGCCCGACCTCGCCGGACGCGCACGCAGGGTCGTACGCGCGGACGGCAAGATCGTGCTCCCCGGCGTGATCGACGCGCACGTGCACGTTCGCACCTGGACCGACCACGCGGACGAGCTGATCGACAGCCACCGTTCCGCGGCGTTCGGCGGAGTGACGACCGCGA
>JBQCJQ010000351.1:0-2180 GCA_051952615.1 Humibacter sp. | reverse complement strand
ATTTCTCGCTACCGAGGTCGTCGACCGCCTCCCGGTCGAGATCGCGGCGCTCGACCGGCCAGAGGAACCAACCGAATCGGACCGAAACTGGCAGATCTAACTCGGGAGCGCTAGCACCCTCCGCGAGCGATACAGCAACCAGCTTCGACGACAAGAGACGCGGTTCGCATCTGCATAGGAACGAGCCCGCATTGTCCACGGTTCCGCGTGCGTTGCAACGCCTCCCTCCCCATGACTGCTCTCGCGTTGAGTTGGAGGATGGATCTCGGCATCGAAGGCAAGAAAGCACTCATCACCGGCGGCGATTCAGGGATCGGATGGCATACCGCTCGAACCCTGCTGCGCAATGGAGCCACCGTCATCATCACCGACGTGGACCAGGACAGACTCGATGACGCCGCCAGCCGTCTAGAAGCTCCAACGGGATCGGCCTACGCGATCGCTGCCGACATCACCGACGCCGCCTCAGTGGACCGCCTCCACTCCAGCGTTGCCGAGTCTGTCGGGGCAGTCGACATCGTGGTGCAAGCCGCGGGAATCACCGGCGCTCAAGGGGCGTTCGACGAGATCGACGACGAAGAATGGGCGCAGACCATCCAAACCGACCTCCTAGGACCCGTGCGACTAACGCGGGCCTTCCTTCCCGATCTGCGCCGTGGATGGGGCCGCCTGGTCTACCTCGCATCCGAGGACGCAGTTCAGCCCTACGACGACGAGCTTCCCTACTGCGCAGCCAAGGCCGGCATCCTCGCCCTCTCAAAGGGACTCTCGAGGGCTTACGCGAAGGACGGACTGCTCGTGAATGCGGTGTCACCGGCGTTCATCCACACTCCTATGACCGACGCCATGATGCAGAAACGCGCCCTACACCTTGGAGTCACGATCGACGAGGCGATCGCGTCTTTCCTTAAATAGGAACGACCGTTCCTGGAACTGGGCCGGCGCGGTAACCCCGACGAGGTCGCCGCGGTAGTCGCCTTTCTCTGTTCGGGTGCTGCTTCCTTCGTGACCGGGTCCAACTACCGAGTCGATGGAGGCTCGGTCGCCACCGTCTGACGGCCGTCTGTGCTGCACCACCACACCAAAAGCCGGCGAAGATACTGCTGACACACTGGGCTGATCGGCAGCCCTCAAGCCGTCACCGACGGGGTTCTCTGTTCTCCGCGCTGACCATCCACGAAAACTGCTCGAGCCGTTCAATGATCGTGTGCAACACATCAGCGCTGGTCGGATCTTCCTCGTCGACCTGATCATGCACCCCGCGGATCGTTGCGACAGTAGCGTCCAACCGAGTCGTCATGAGGTCGACAACTTCGGTCGTGTCCCTCTCACCATTCGGAAACGCTGGAAGCGTCGTTGTTGCCGCGACCGTGTCTGTACGACCATCCGGGACCGCGTGCAGCCCGCGAAGCCGTTCGGCGATCGTATCGCTGAACAAGCGAGCAGCAGCGATGATCTCATCGAGTTGCAAGTGGAGGTCTCGAAAGTTCTTGCCCACCACTGCCCAATGCGCCTGCTTTCCCTGCAGCCCCAGCTCAACGAGGTCCACCAGGACAGCTTGCAGGTTGCCAGTGAGTTGCGCAGAAGCTGTGAAACCCTTCTCCGCATTCTCTCGTCGAGCCGAATGTGCGCCGCCCCCTCGGGGAAGTGTCGCGGTGTGTCCTTCGTGGCTCATCAGGATCCTCTCTCAATCACGGCTTCGGCGTCCTTCGCCGCTCGCCCCAAGAGGCACTCAACAAGAAGCTCGAGCATCGGGTAAAGCCGTTGCGCTTGCCGCTCACGCGGCGGACAATTTCGCCGGAACCACTTCACAACGCAGTTCCTGGACAGGAACATGCATCGTGGCCGAACTGCCGCAACGCAAACGTTCCTCCTGGGCCAACGAGCTCAGCGCCGCACGACACGACTGCCGATTGCCACGAATGCGACGGCGGTCAACGCCGCGCTGACGGCGCCGAGCACACCCCGATTGCGGGAAGCCCAAGCCTGCACGCTAGTGCGCCTCGCCCAGCCATCGAACACTCCGTGTGTACCGTGATCGACCTTCCGGTCCGCCGGCTCCCACAGATTGACGGGCTGGTCAGCAGCACGCGGGTCGCCAGTCTGCTGCGACTCATACCCGGTCCGGCCGAGGTAGCGGTCGAGGAGGCCGGGGATGAACCGATTGCCGACGGTGGTCT
>JBQCJQ010000350.1:0-4201 GCA_051952615.1 Humibacter sp. | reverse complement strand
TACTGACTGCCGGGGAACCGCGGACCGCTCAGGCCGAGGATGTCCTGCAATCCGGTCGAGAAGACCATGGTCGGCACGGTGAGAACCAGAGACCACCAGAACTTCCTGCGGAACTGTGCCGGGTCGTGCGCGCTGTGGTCGTGACCTCCATGATCGTGACCGGCGTGCTCATGGCCCGCGTGCTCGTGAGCACTGTGATCGTGCGCAGCGTGATCGTGCGCAGCGTGATCGTGCGCTCCGTGATCGTGTTGCGCGTGATCGTGCGCCGTGTGCTCGTGACCGGCGTGCTCATGGCCCGCGTGGTCGTGCGCCATGTGCTCGTGCGTGTCGTGGCCGTGTCCGGCGTGCGTGTGCTCGGTCTGTCCGTCGGTGTGCATGTCCATCGTTTCCATGATACCCCCTGGGGGTATTAACGGCAGAGCTTCCTCATCATTCCCGGTACAACAATGGAGACATGAAACTCACCAAGCTCGAGCACGCGGCACTCATCCTCGAACAAGACGGCAAGAAGCTCTTCGTCGATCCGGGATCGTTCACGACGCCCATCACCGAGGCGACCGACACCGTCGCCGTCGTGATCACGCACGAGCACGGGGACCACTGGACCCCCGAGCAGCTACAGCGCATCCTCAAGGCCAGCCCCGACGCCGTCATCTACGGGCCGGAGGGCGTCGCGAAGGCGGCGACGGACTTCGACGTGATCACCGTGCACGCGGGTGACAGCGTCGAGGCCGGCCCCTTCAGCCTGCGGTTCTTCGGGGGCAAGCACGCCGTCATCCACTCGTCGATCCCCGTCGTCGACAACGTCGGCGTCATCGTCAACGAGAAGCTCGTCTACCCCGGAGACTCCTTCGCCGCACCGGAGCTCGACGAGATCGAGGTGCTCGCCGTGCCGTCATCGGCACCGTGGCTCAAAGCGGGCGAGTTCATCGACTACGTGCTCGAGCTGAAGCCCAAGCACACGTTCTCGACGCACGAGATGGTGAACTCCGTGGTGGGCAAGAACATGGCGGACGGCCGCATCCAGTGGGCGACGGAGCAGGGCGGCGGCACCTTCATCGACCTGCAGCCCGGCGACTCCTACGATCTGTAGACCTAGCTTCGCCAAAGTGCCAGGCACCCCTCCGATTGGAGGATGCCTGGCACTTCCATATACGGAGGTGACGGCTCAGTAGCGCAGGCCGTGACCGAAGCGGAACGTGGGGTTCTCGGTGTCGAACGCCACGTCCGAGCGGCTGGCGAGCACGGCATCCATCGACCGCGGCAGGTCGAACGGCAGCGACCCCTGCGGGCCGCGGTCGCCGAACAGCACGGGCAGAACCGCGTCGTCGCTCGCGCCGTAGTCGGCGAGCACCGCGCGTGCGGACTCCTCCAGACCGCCGAGAACCGCCGGGCGGTCCAGGTAGATGTCGATCACGGTCGGCACGGCGTTCGCGATCGCGGTGAGGCGGGCGTGCTCCTCCGGCAGGAACTCCAGCGACCCGGAGTGGAACAGATCCGAGAACCCGCCCTTGCCGGCGTCGTACGGAGCCTTGACGCGCAGGATGGCCGCGTCCGCCTCCTCCGGCGTGTCGACGACGGTGGCGTAGCCGGCCAGCTTGGCGGCATCCACCCCCTCGGCGTAGACACGGATGCCCCGCTGAAGCGGCAGCACCCCGCCGGTGTTCGTCAGCAGCGTGAGCGAGTCGCTCTGGGCATCCAGCCCCTCTTTCACGAAATCGGCGCGACCGACGACCGTCTCCGCGTGGTCCTCGTCGACGAAGGGGTCGTCGAACAGTCCGAGCAGGAACTTCTCGCGCAGCAGCCTGCGCACCGAGACGTCGAGCCGGTCCTCTGTGACGGACCCGTCGGCGATGAGGTCACGAAGAACGTCGGTGCACAGCTCGCCGCCGAACTGGTCGACGCCGGCATCCAGCGCCTTGAGCATGCGTTCCGGACGGCTGAGCTGCTCGACTCCCCACGCACGGGCCGGCATCGACTGGCCGAAGATCGAGGCGTCGGTGAGCAGACCCCAGTCGGTGCACACGATGCCGTCGAAGCCGAGCTGGTCGCGCAGCAGGTCGGTGATGACCGACTTGTTGAAGCCGAATCCGACCTCCTCCCAATCGGTCCCGACGGGCATGCCGTAGTACGGCATCATCTGCGTCGCGCCCGCCTCGATCGCGGCGACGAACGGCTTCAGGTGGTACTCCCGCGCCCCACCCGGATACACCTGCTCGCGACCCCACTCGAAGTGCGGGTCCTCGCCGTCCTTCTGCGGCCCGCCGCCCGGGAAGTGCTTGACCATGGTCGCGACCGACTCGGTGCCGAAGCTCTCGCCGTGGAATCCGCGGATGTAGCCGACCACCAGTGCGGACGTGAGGTCGGCATCCTCACCGAACGTGCCGGAGATGCGTGACCAGCGTGGCTCCGTCGCGAGGTCGATCTGCGGATGCAACGCGACACGCAACCCGACGGCGAGGTACTCCTGGCGTGCCACCTCCGCGAAGCGCTGCAGCCGCTCGGGCGACGCGATGGCCGCGAAGCCCAGCGTCTCAGGCCACTGCGAGAACGGCCCCGACATGATCGAGGTCAGCGGATTGTCGCTGAACGCGTGGCGCGGGTCGGTCGAGAAGGTGATCGGGATGCCCAGCGGTGACTCCAGCGCGAGACGCTGCAGCGCGTTGTGCCAGGCAGCGAACTCACGTCCGCTCGGGGCAGCGCCGAGGATGTTGAAGTGGTTCATACGGCGCTTGCGCACCATCGACGCGGCGGACGGGATGCCGAACGTCGGGTTGCTCTCCTCCGGGTCGCCGAACGCCACCATGGTGTGGAAGAGCATGCCCGCCTTGTCGGCGGCGTCCATGCGCGAGAGCAGGTCGTCCACTCGCTGGTCGACGCCCAGCGAGGCGTCCTGGTAGGGGAACCGGGCCTGCTGCTCCGTGTCGGTCGTGCTCATTTCTCTCCCTCGATGAAGTAGGTCGGGTGGGTCGGATAGCGGATGTCGCTCACTTGGTCGCCTTGATGAACCAGACGGCGAACGCGCCGAGAATGCTGAGCACGATGCCCACAGGGAACAGCGCCGAGTAGCCGAAGGCCAGCACGATGGCGCCGGCCACACCGGGCGCGAGCGTCTGCGGCAGAGTCGCGGCGATGTTCACGACGCCCAGGTCCTTGGCGAACGACTTCGCCGACGGGAGCACCTGGCTCATCAGCGCCGTGTCGACCGCCTGGAACATGCCGAAGCCGAGACCGAGGATGAACACCATGATCATCCACGAGGTCAGAGTCGGCCACACCCACGGAAGGATCAGTGCGAGGCCCATCACGACGGACGACCCGAACACGAACGGCTTGCGGCGGCCGAGCCGGTCGGAGAGCGGTCCGGACACGACGGTAGCGATCAGCACCCCGACCAGGCTCAGGATGCCCAGCAGCGGGATGACGTCCTGCGGCTTACCCACCTTGAGGTAGTCGGTCAGGATGTACAGCTGGTACCCCGTGACGCCGAAGTACCCGGTGTAGAGCAGCAGCCGGCCGGTGAAGGCCCAGAAGAAGTCGGGGTGCTTGACCGGGTTCACCCAGAACGTGCGCAGGAAGTCACCAAGCTGGAACGGCTCGCGCGGTGCCTGCTTGCTGGAGTAGTCGGGGTTGAAGACGATGAACAAGGTAAGGGCGACGAGCGCGAGCACGGCGAAGAAGACGTAGCCGACGGCGATGCTGTTGAAGAACATCGAGCCGATGATCTGGCCGCCGAGCGCTCCGACCATGAGCCCGATGCCCGAGAGGGCGGCGAAGGTGCCGCGTCGTGCGAGCGGCACGCGGTCGGGCATCACGGCGCTCAGCGGGCCCTGCGCGAAGTTGTAGGTGATCTGCACGAGCGTCCACGCGATCGCGATGCCGACCAGGCTGTTCGCGAACGCCAGGCCGACCAGCGACAGACCGCCGGCGAGCGCGCCGAGGAAGATCCACGGTGCACGACGGCCGAACCTCGCCCTCGTACGGTCGGAGATCTGTCCGGCAGCGGGCTGCGCGATCATGGCGGCGAATGCACCGATGGTCGAGACGATCGCCAGGTTCGCCACCTTGTCCGTCGGGACGAATGTTCGAGGCCGCCGCGTGCGGCGCTCCCATCATCAGCGACTGGTGGGAGGGGCTCGACACGCTGTTCACACCGGGAGAGGAGATCGTCATCGCGCGCTCGTCCGAGGACGTCGTCCGG
>JBQCJQ010000349.1:0-4514 GCA_051952615.1 Humibacter sp. | reverse complement strand
CACACCGGAGATGGCGGATGCTTGAGCCACAGTCTCGCGCGGCACTCACCGAGCAGCTCAAACCGCCCACAGGGTTCGAGCTTTCGCATGCCGTCGGCACTACATTCACGCTCGACCTCGCCACCGCGCTGGCCGTACCGCTGTCGTTCGCCTCTCATCGGCTGTCGGCGCAGGACGACACTCTCGGCGTCCTCGACGCGATTCGCCGCGCCGCCGATCGCGTCGACGTGTTCGCGCAGGCCGGCGAGATCTCGATGGGTGCCCGCTCTGACCTTGTCGCGTTCCTGGAGCCGATGGTGCACCCGGTCGCGCTCCGTCGAGGCCTGTTCCATCCGAAGGTGTGGTTTCTGGAGTATCGAGCCGGTGAGCGCACCGCCTACCGATTCCTGTGCGCAAGCCGCAATCTCACGGCCGACCGCAGTTGGGACGTCATCGTCCGTCTCGACGGTCAGCCAGCAGGGCCTGGCGAGAAGCGAGAAGCCGCCGCGGCGAACCGACCACTCGTCGAGCTGCTGCGCCGATTGCCGTCGCTCGGCGTGCACGAACTCGATCCCGTGCGGCGAGCGCGCATCGACGAGCTGGGCGAGAGGTGGCGCAACGTGGTCTGGGAGCACCCTGACCCGATGCGCAGCATCGCGTTCCACGTCTTCGGGGTGCCCGGCGCCAGCGCGCCTGACCTACACGGCAAGCGCGCGCTGATCGTGTCGCCCTTTCTGTCAGATGACGGACTGCGGATGTTGCGGTCCGGCGTCCGCACGGAGACGCACGTTCTCTCACGCGCCGAGAGCCTCGACCGGCTTCTGCCTCGCTCTCTCGATGCCAAGCTCTCGACATACGTCTTAGACGAAGCGGCGACCTACTCGCCCGACGACACTGACGACCACGGCGGGTTCGTCCCTCCGGGCGACCGGCTTGCGGGCCTGCATGCGAAGGCGGTCGTAGTGGATCGTCTGGATGGCGCTCACGTCTTCCTCGGGTCTGCGAACGCAACGGATGCGGGCTGGCAGAGCAACGTCGAGGTGATGGTGGAGTTCGTCGGGCCCATCCCGAAGGTAGGGGTGGAGGCAACACTGGACGCGCTCGGTGAGCTGAAGGAGGAGTACGCCACCACGGGCGGTAGTGAGCCAGATGCCAAAGAGGAGGCGGAGCGCAAGCTCGAAGCCCTTGTGCGCGTGCTCGCGGGCGCGCGCTTCACGGCCCGCGTGCTCCCCGCGGATCCGTACGCGCTGCGGGTGTGGGCGGAGGATTCCGTCACGTCGGCACTGGCCAGTCGCGCCGACGACGGCTCGGTACGGTGGCACCTGCTCACTCGTCCCGACCTGGGAAGCGGGGTCGTGAGCGCGTCCGAATCAGAGGGAGTCCTGCTGAAGGGGATTCCGCTCGCCGACATCACCCCATTCGTCGTGCTGGTCGCTCGCGATGCCGCGGGCAACGAGCGTCGCACCATCGTTCTCGCACGGCTGCTCGACGACGTCGAGAGCAGGCACGATGCGATCATCGCGCGCCAGCTCACCGACCGTTCGGCGTTCGTGCGCCTCCTGACGCTGCTGTTGGAGTTGTCCGGCGCTTGGACGCTGACGACGTCCAGCTCCGGCGCCGCAGGCTTCTTCGGAACCGCGGATGCCTCCGGCGTCGGCACCGGTTTGTTCGAGGCGCTCGTCCGCGCCGTCGGTGAGGGCCATCACGGACTCGCCGATGCTCGGCGCATCATCGACTATCTGCGCGAGCACGACGAAGACGCCGTATTGCCTGAAGGCTTCGACGAGCTGTGGAGTCAGGTGTGGTCGGCGCACCTCGAACTGTCCGGAGGTCACGTGTGAGCGCTGTCGACGTCGACGCCGTCATGGCAGGGCTGAAGGGCTTTCAGCGAGATGCCGTCGACCACGTCATCGAGCGGTTCTACGGTGCCACCTCTGGTGACGCATCCGGTCGCTTTCTCGTGGCTGACGAAACGGGACTCGGCAAGAGCATCGTCGCGCGCGGTGTGATCGCGAAGGCGATCGAGCACCTGCAGGACGTTGACCACGTCGACCGAATCGACATCGTCTACGTCTGCAGCAACGTCGACCTCGCTACGCAGAACTTGCGCCGCCTGAACGTCACCGGCGACAAGCACATCGGCATGGCAACCCGGCTCACGCTGCTCGCCAAGGAAAGTCGGCGTCTGTCGGAGAAGACGGCGGACGCCGGCAAGAAGGTCAACCTCGTCTCCTTCACGCCGGGCACGTCGTTCAGCGAAGGCGGGTGGCGGCAGGGGTCGGCGCCGGAGCGAGCGATGTTGACTGTGATTCTCGACAAGATCGCGAACCGCACCGACTCGGACCGACGGGTCACGCGTCTGCTGATGCACGGCACGGTCAAGACCGCCAAGCGGTTCGACCAGTGGTACGTCCAGCCCCTGCTGCGTGAACTCGCTGGGGAGCCCGACCCTCGGATCGTGACCGCGTTCACGCGCATGATCGAGGCGGATGGCTCGCTTGACCGCTTCGTCGCGCTCCGCGACGAGGTCAGGCGCAAGCAGTCCGTGCCGGCTGAGCTGTGGCATCGGAACCACGACCTCATCGCCGAGTTTCGCCAGTCGCTGGCCAAGGCTGGTGTCGACACCCTGGAGCCGGACCTCATCATCCTCGACGAGTTCCAACGTTTTCGGCACTTGCTCAACCCTGAGTCCGGCGATGCCGCCGAACTGGCACACGCGCTGTTCGAGCACCCTGACGCGAAGGTTCTGCTGCTCTCAGCAACGCCGTACAAGCCGTTCACCAACAGCGATGATGCCGATGACGACCATTATCAGGACTTCCTCGCGACAGTCCGTTTCCTCGCGGGCGGAGCGCCCGGTGCCGAACGAGAGGCCGCCGCGGCGCTCGCGGCATACCGTCAGTCACTTGTAGTTGGCGGTGACGCAGCGGCCTCGGCTCGCCGCGTTAGCGATGCTCTGACACCCCTCATGACCAGGTCGGAGCGACCGCCCATCGGTGAGCGCGAAGACCTCGTCGCCGTGCGGCACCTGGCGACCGCCTCTCCCACGGCAGCCGACCTTCGCGAGTGGGCGTCATTGCGTGCACTCGGGCGTGCCGTCGATTCGCCGATCGACCTCGAGTACTGGAAGTCGATTCCCTACTTCGCCAGCTTCATGGACGGGTACAAGTCTGCGGACCGGGTGAGGGCAGCGTTGGACGGACCGGATGCCGCCGCCGTGGCGTCCGTCCTCGCCTCGACGAGATCACTAGAGGCGGGCGCGATCGCTGCGTTCGATCGCGTCGACCTCGGCAACGGACACCTGCGTGCGCTCGCAGACGAGACGCTGGAGCGCGGGTGGTGGCAACTGCTGTGGGTCCCGCCGACGATGCCGTACCTCGAACCGGGGCCGATTTATGCGCCCTTGTCGGACGGATCGGTCACGAAGCACGTGGTGTTCTCGGCCTGGACCGGAGTACCCACCGCGATCGCATCATTGCTCAGTTACGAGGCCGACCGCCTTGCGGCGGGCGACAGAGCGCTTCTCCGCGAGAACACACCCGATGCGCGGAAGTCGGTCGGCGCACGCCTGCAGTACCGACTTGCGGAAGGCCGCCCGGCCGCGATGTCGACACTCGCACTGTTCTGGCCACACCCGGGTCTGGCCGCACTCGGTGATCCCCTGCAAGCCGCACGAACTGCCGGCGAGATCGTGCCGGCAGAGACTCTGCTCGCGACCCTCGACGTGAAGCTCACCACGGGACCTGAGACGGACCAGGTTGCCGACGCGGTGTTCGCCTTTCCCGGGATGCTGCCAGCCCAGCTCGAAACGGCGACCGCGGAACAGCTCGTCGAGTCTCGCGCGGAGGAGGGGCGCATCGGCGGCCTCCTGGAGCACGTCCGGCTGGCGCTGGAACCCTCGTCGAACGGTGCCCTCTCACACCCCGACCTCGCACGCGTGGCCGCCCACTCCCCTGGGAACATCGCCTGGCGAGCACTGCGCACCATCGCGGGCCCTCGCGTCACCCCCGGCGGACTCTGGACCGCCGCTTTCGAACTCGTGCGAGGCATCCGCACGCTCTTCAACCGCACCGAATCGATCGCGCTGCTTGTCACGCTGTACGGCGATGAGCAGCCGTTCTGGCGAAGCGTGCTCGACTACTGCGCCGACGGCAACCTGCAGGCCGTCATGGACGAGTACCTGTACCAGCTGCTCAGCGAGACCGGTGGCGGCGACCTCGACGACGCCGGGCTCGCCGCTCTCGCTCGCCGCACGGTCGAATCGATGGAGCTTCGCCCCGCCCGGTACGTCGCTCGCGACAATACGACGGCACGTGACGAGATCCCCATGACGGCGCGCTTCGCGCTGCGATACGGCGGCAAGTACGCCACAGAGTCGGACGACACCTCGGGCGTGCGCCAGGCCGAGGTGCGGGCTGCCTTCAACAGCCCGTTCGCACCCTTCGTGCTTGCATCGACCAGCGTTGGACAGGAGGGCATCGACTTCCACTGGTGGAGCCATTCCGTCGTGCACTGGAACCTCCCCTCGAATCCGG
>JBQCJQ010000348.1:0-5201 GCA_051952615.1 Humibacter sp. | reverse complement strand
GACCGCGACCTTGCCGTCGAGTTTTCCCATGATTGTTCCTTCCCTTCGGGCGCCGAACCTGAGGCACCCCTCCGCTATGCACTTAGGGCTAACCGGAGGCACGCCTCACAATATTCCGAGGAACGCGATTTAAATCGAGGCGCTCCTCGACTTCCTTGCTAAATTGAGGCCGTGACTGCGACCGTGAGCGAGGCGGAGAAGACCCGGATGCCTCGTCGTCGCGACGCTCGAGAGCATCGAGACAAGCTCATCGCCGCGGCGCGGATCGAATTCGGGGCGCACGGCGTGGATGCCTCGCTGGAGAAGATCGCACGTGAAGCGGGTGTCGCCATCGGCACGCTGTACCGTCACTTTCCCAAACGTCTTGACCTGCTTCTGGCGGCTTTCGAGCCGCGGGTTCAGGAGTTCTTCGACGGCGCAGAGAAGGCGATGGCGGAGGCGGATCCGTGGGACGCGTTCGTCGACTACTTGGAGAACCTGTTCGCGATGCAGGCCGGAGACCGGGGCTTCAACGACTTCCTGTCGCGGCGCTTCGCGGGCAATGCCGAGACCGAGCGCATCCATGATCAGCTGTGTAGTCAGATCGAGGACGTTCTCACACGTGCGCAGCAGGCCGGACGTGTGCGACCCGACATCGCGCAGGCCGACATCGTCAATCTGATCTGGTCCAACGGCCGGATCATGGATGCCACGAGCACCACCGCGCCCAACGCTTGGCGCCGCTCCCTCCATCTCATGCTCGACGCCTACCGGGCCGAGCGGGCGCACCCGATCCCCGAGCCGCCGATGACCCCCGAGCAGCTCTACGACGCCATGGTCCATCTCACGAACGCGGACTAAGTCGCCTCGACCCTCGAGCGCATCCGCCAGCCCGACTCGTCCTCGCTACTACTCGCTTTCGGGGTCGCCCGACGCGCTCGTTACGCGAGTCCTCTCGGTGTGGGTGGCAATCGGACGCTGACCGCCGTCATCGTGCACGAGCGCGGGCAGCCGCTTGTCGAGGATCGTGAGCAGCGCAGCGATGCCGACCGCTATGAGCAGGATGACCGCGCAGTTACGCACCGACTCGCCGAACCCGATCAGCTTGACGTCGAGGAAGGGATACGGATACCAGCCCGTGAGCGCTCCACGCACGAAGGTGTAGACGAGCCAGGCGAGCGGCCAGATCATGGTGTATCCCATGACGGGCCAGGACATGCGAGGGCGAGGGCCGAACACCAGCCATCCGATCAGGGTCGCCCACGGCGAGATGTAGTGGAATCCGATCGTCGCTGCGAGCGCCCATCCCGTCGGATGCACAAGCGAGGCGAGGATCGTCTCGTACACGAGTCCGGTGATGATGATGCCGAGGATGGCGTCGAAGCGCAGCGTGCGCCACAGCGTTCCGTCGTGCCAGATGTCGACCGCGAGCACGATGGACGTGCCCAACACGAACAGGTTGCTCTGAATGGTGAAGTAGCTGAACAGGTTGATCAGCCGCTCGCCGAGGCTCTGGTTCGTCGTGGGCATGAACGTGTTGACGTCCTGTCCGCCGGTGAACACGAGCACCAGCTGGATGACCAGCGCCGCCCCCACGATGACCGCGATTCCGCCGAACCACAATCGCGCCGCGCGCACCCGCGCACCCGTCGTCGATCCCCCCATGACACCGCCCCCGGTCTGCGACCGACGCGGTCGCGTGTTCAGGATAGTGGCAGGGATGCCCGGGGTCGGCCGAACCACCAGTCGGGCATCCACCGCGTCGTCTTCACACCGACCACTAACATTCCAGGCATGACGAACCGGGCGCCGATAGCCGACATCTCCATCGGCGGCGAGAGCATCCGCCTCGGACAGTTCCTCAAGTACGCCGGGCTCCTCGGCTCCGGTGGAGACGTGAAAGAGGCCATCATCGAGGGCCATGTATTCGTGAACGGCGAGGTCGATCTCCGTCGTGGACGGCAGTTGCAGATCGGGGACGTCGTCAGCTTCGATGGGCGCAGGGTTCGCGTGTGCCCGTGATGCGCAACAGCGCAGAGAGCCCCGCGATCGCTGGCTGACGGGATGGTCCTCAAGGTCCCCGAGCTGTCTGAGAAAAGTCAACTCGAGGGTTCACTTTTGAGCGTCTTCCTGCAATAGTGAACCCTGTGGTTGAGCGAATGGGTGATGAGATCGGGGCCGTTCTTCAGGCGCTGGCCGATCCCACCCGCAGGCGCATCTTCGAGCGGCTCGCGCGCGCCCCCCTTACCGTTTCGGCGATCGGGGAGCCTTTCAGTATGTCGCTTACCGCGGTGATGAAGCACGTCACCGTGCTCGAAGAATGCGGGCTCATCCAGACGCAGAAGATCGGACGGGTGCGTACCTGCACGGTGCGCCCAGGCGCGTTGCGTGACCTGGAGCAATGGATCGTGCAGCAGCGGACCGCTTGGGAGGTGCGCCTCGACGCGCTCGACGACCTCGTGAATGACAACGAGAGAGGACACCAGAGATGACGGAAGAGATGACCGAGCACTCCGTGCTCCACTCGAGCTTCACGCTGGAGAAGGACTACCAGGTTGAGGTCGGGCGAGTTTTCGCGGCGTGGACACATGAGGCTCACAAGGCTGTCTGGTTCGCCCCGGCGCCCGCGAGGTATTCACTCGACTTCCGCGTAGGCGGCAGCGAGCATGTCGTGAGCCCGCATCCGGGCGGCGGAGAGATCTCGTTCGACGGCGTGTACAACGACATCGTGCCGAATCGGCGCATCGTCTACACCGGTGTGCTGTCTGCGGGAGGGCGCGTGTCGACCGTTTCCATCACGACTGTCGAGTTCGAGGCGAGCTCTGTCGGAACTCGGCTCGTCTTGACCGAACAGGACACCTACCTCGACGGTCAGGAGCAGCCGGAGTGGCGAGAGCAGGGCACGAGCGACTGGCTCGACAGGCTTGGAATCGTCGTTGACGGCACGGTTTCGGGCGACCAGGAGGTGTCGAGATGAGCGTCCGCCACGTTCTGGCAGTCGTGCCGGTCACTGACCTCGACGTCTCGCGTGAATGGTACGAGCGGCTCCTCAGCGCTCCAGCGACCAACGTGCCGATGCCCGGCATCCTGGCCGAGTGGCGAGTGACCCCCGAAGGCTGGGTGCAAGTGACAGTCGACCGCAGGCGCGCCGGGTCGGGACTGCTCAACTTCGCAGTCGACGACCTCGCGACTCATGTCGCCCGCGTGCGTGCTTGCGGAATCGACGTCGACGATACCCAGAACGTCAACAAAGGTGTGCAGCTTGCCGCGGTCAGCGATCCTGACGGCAACACGATCACGTTCATCGGAGACTTCCGCGAGAAATACTGAAGTGGATGTCGCCACCGTCGCCTCACGCGACGATGAGCCCGTCCAGCAGCACGTCGGTCATGCGCGGGGCGCCGTCCGCGTCGCCGCCCTGGTCGTCGGCGAGGCGGCTGAGGGCGTGGATGAGGTCTTCAGCGCGCACGCCGCTGCGGATCGTTCCGTCTGCTACGCCGGCGTCGAGGATGCGCTGCACCTTGGGGGAGAGGATGCCGAGGAAAAGGGCCGGCAGCGGTTGGTAGGCGGGGTCGCCCGAATGCAGCGCGCTCGCGAAGCCGCGCTTGGTCGCGACGAAGCGTCCAAGGCTCACCGACCAGCGGCGTAGCGCCTCGGCCGGTGGATACTCGGCCGCGAGGCGTTCGGCCTCGTCTGCGGTGGTGTCGAGCTCCCGGCGGAAGACCGCGATGATCAGGTCCGAACGCTGCGGGTAGTTGCGGTAGATCGTGCCGACCCCGACGCCGGCACGTGCGGCGATGTCGCGCATGGGGGCATCCACTCCCGATTCGGCGAAGGCGCTTTTGGCCGCCTCGAGCACCGCTTCGGTGTTGCGCATTGCGTCGGCGCGCTTGCGTCGAGCCGGGGCCGCGGATGTCTCACTCACGCTCAACAGGATTCCCTCGTGACAAACGGAACAACGTTCCGTATGATTGCGGACGACCGTTCCGCTTATCTCGAGTGTACCGCCCGAGGCGAGATCGGTCTCTAGGAGGAACCACCATGCACTACCGTCCACTCGGTCGCACGGGCATCCAGGTCGCGCCCTTCGCGCTCGGCGCCATGATGTTCAGCTCGTTCGGCACCAGCGACCAGGATGAGGTGAACCGGATGGTGAGCCGCGCCCTCGAGGCGGGCATCAACCTCATCGACACCGCGGATGCGTACGGCGACTCGGAGGAGATCCTCGGCCGAGCCTTGAGGGGGCGCCGCGACGAGGTCGTGCTCGCCTCGAAGTTCGCGCGTCAGATCGGCGACGACCCCAACCACCAGGGCGGATCACGTCGTTGGATCATGACAGCCGTCGAGAACACGCTCCGTCGGCTGCAGACCGACCACCTCGACCTCTACCAGATGCACCGCCCCGACCCGCGGACCGATGTGGAGGAGACGCTCTCGGCTCTCACCGACCTCGTTCGCAGCGGAAAGGTGCGGGCGATCGGCTCGTCTGACATGCCGGCCTCCGAGATCGTCGAGGCACAGTGGGTCGCCGAGCGCCGAGGACTGGAGCGCTTCCGCACGGAGCAGCCGCACTACTCCCTGCTCGACCGCACGATCGAACGCGAGGTTCTGCCGGTCGCGCAGCGGTACGGCATGGGCATCATGATCTGGAGCCCGCTCGCCAGCGGCATGCTCACAGGCCGGGTCCGTCGCGGTCAGGAGACCGACCTGCGCCGCACCCGCATGTTCGCCGCCTTGCGCGATGAGCGTCGCATCGATGCGGTCGAGCAGCTCATCCCGCTCGCTGCCGAGGCCGGCATGTCGCTGACCCACATGGCACTCGCCTTCGTCATCGCCCACCCCGGCGTGACCGCTGCGCTCATCGGCCCACGCACCATGGAGCAGCTCGACGATCTGCTCGCGGCGGCCGACGTCGAGCTCACGGATGACCTCATGGACCGCATCGACGAGATCGTTCCGCCGGGAACGGGAGTCGGCAGGATGGACCAGGAATACAACACCCCGCCCATTGCGTCCGCCGAGCTTCGGCGGCGTCCCGTGCCTGAGCGCTCTGCGGCGTAAGGTCAGCTGAGCGGCTGGGTCGCCCTGATCAAGGTCAAGCGGCGGCGGCCGGCGGGATGCTCGCTGGTGCGAACGTCGGTCAGGCCATGGCGCTCGAGCTCGGCGACGACCACCTTGGCTTGAGCGGGGGTGATGCCGTGGCCGGGCTCGGCGAGCACCTG
>JBQCJQ010000347.1:0-2663 GCA_051952615.1 Humibacter sp. | reverse complement strand
CGTGGGGGGCGTAGCCAGCGAATTCAGTCCGCGGTGCGGCGGCGACTACGAAGGATGGCGTGGATGGCGCCCAGGCCGATCATCGCGAGCGCCAGCGAGACGACGCCCCAGCCGATGTTGCTGCCGGTGTCGGCGAGCGGGTCGCCGGAGGCCGAGGTCGAGACCACGTCCTTGATGGTGGCGGTCGACGGGTCGGAGATGATCTTCGTTCCCGACGGAGACACGCTCACCGCGGTTGCGGTGTTCGACAGCGACTCCCCGTCGAGGTCTGCAGCGACGACCGTGTAGCGTGCCGTGCACGACATGATCTGCCCGGGCAGCAGGCTTCCGGAGGGACAGGTGACCACGGGCTTGCTGCCGTGGCCCGCGAAGGCGCCCTCGGCGACCGCCACCTTGTTCTCCGTGGTGTTGCCGGTGTTGGTGACCGTGAATGTGTAGTTCACGGTCTGGCCGACGGTCGACAGCTTGCCGACATCCGTCGTCTTCACCAGGGTCAGAGCGGACTTGACCGGCTCGGGAAGCGTCACCTTCGATGCGGGCGACGTGGGCGGTGCGACACCGTCCGGGGCGTCTCCGGTGGCGGTCGCGGTGTTGGAGATCGTGCCGGCGTCGATGTCCGCCTGAGTCACCGTGTAGTCGGCGGTACAGATCAGCTGCGCCCCTGGCGCGAGCGGACCGGACCCGTCACAGCTGGGAGCAGAGAGCGTGCCCGAGCCCGTGAAGGCGCCCTCCTGAACGGCAGGGTTCGACACCGTGACGTTGCCCGTGTTGGTGATCACGAACGAGTACGTGATCGCCTGTCCGGCTTCGAGATGGGTCGGCAGGGCTTGGGCGACGGACTTCACCAGCGTCAAGGCTGCCGCTCGATCGATCGTCACGGTCGCGGTGGACGGGTCAGAGGAGACGGCCCCGGCATTCGCTGTCGCGACTGCGGTGTTCGTCACCTTGCCCGAGTCGACGTCGGCCTGCGTCACCTGGTACGTCACGGTACAGGTGACGTCGGCGCCGGGAGCGAGCGCACCCGAGCCGCAGTCCGGCGTCGCGATCGCACCGGTGCCGGAGAATGCCGACTCGTCGATCGCCAGTCCGGACAGCGTGACGTTGCCGTCGTTGGTGACGTGGAACGAGTACTTCACCGAGTCCCCGGCGGCGTTCACCGTGGTGGGCGAGGCAGTCTTCTCCAGTGCGAGCGCCGGAGTCTGCACTGCCGCGACGCTCGCGGTCGACGGGTCGGATGCGACCGGCGCGCCCGCGCCCGTCTGGGCGACCGCGGTAGCGGTGTTCTCGATGGTGCCGCGGTCCAGATCCGCCTGGGTCACGTCGTAACCGGCGTGGCAGGTGACGCTGTCACCCGGCTCGAGGTCGGTCGTCGCGCAGTCGACGGCGCCCAGCGAACCGCTGCCGCTGAAGGTTCCCTCGTCAACGCCGACGCCGTGCAACTCGACGTTTCCGCTGTTCGTGATGAGGAACGCGAAGTCGATCGCGTCACCGACGGCATCGTACGAGGCCACGTTCGCGGTCTTCAGCAGAGTCAACGCCGGAGCGGCATTCACCGTGACGGTCGCGGTCCACGAATTCGACACGATGTCGGCACCGGTGGTGTCGACGCCCGTGGCGTGCGCCGTGTTCACGATCACGCCCGCGTTCATGTCAGCCTGAGTGACCGTGTACGACGCGGTGCAGTCGATCTGCTGGCCGGGGACGAGCACATCCGTCGGGCACGTCACCGTGGGCTGGGCGCCTGATCCGGAGAAGGCGGTCTCCTCAGCGTTCACGCCGTGGATCGTCACGTTGCCCGCGTTCGTGATGCTGAACGTGTAGCCGATGACGTCGCCGGCGGCATCGACGAACGACGTGTCAGCGGTCTTCGTGAACGTCAGCTTGGAGTCCGGCGTCTGCGGCGTGGTGACGGTCGAGGGGTTTGAGACGACCGGACCGGTGACGGCGGTACCCGTTGCGTTCGCCGTGTTCGTGAGCGACCCCGAGTCGACATCCGCCTGCGTCAACGTGTAGCTCGCCGTGCACGTGAACTGCGCGGCCGGGTCCAGGGATGTGGCGGGGCAGGCGATGGCGGACAAGGCGTCCGTTCCCGTGAACGTCACTTCGTTGACCTGGATGCCCGTGACGGGCACGTTGCCCGTGTTGGTCACCACATACGAGTAGCTGATCACCTGGCCCGCGGTGTACGCGTCGGCCGCGGAGGGTGTCGCCGACTTCACCAGGGACAGACCGGCGGTCTGGTCGACGGTCACCGTCGCGGTGGAATCCGGCGAAGTCGCCGTGGTACCCGACGGACTCTGGGCGGTCGCCGCGGCCGTGTTCACGATCGAACCGGCGTTCAGGTCGGCCTGGGTCACGGGGTAGCTCGCGGTGCAGTCGACCGAAGCGCCTGGCGCCAGTGCGTCGGGCGGGCAGGTGATCGTCGAGAGGGATCCGCTGCCGCTGAACGACTTCTCGTCGATCCCCAGCCCGGTCAGCGTGACGTTGCCCGAGTTGGTCACCGCGAAGGTGTAGTCGATGTTGTCACCGACGGCCTTGACCGTGCCGGGCGTTGCCGACTTCGAGAGCGTCAGCGCGGCGTTCTGCGTCGCCGTAACTGTGACTACTCCGGTGCTGTTGCTGAGTGCGGGGCCTGTCGGAGGCGTCGCAGTCGCCGTCGCCTG
>JBQCJQ010000346.1:0-6201 GCA_051952615.1 Humibacter sp. | reverse complement strand
GCCCGGCGACGGCATCCCGTGCCGTAGCGTGGGGTGATGCCCGTCCTGTTGCAGCTCGACTCCTCGATCGATCCGACGACCTCCGTCTCGCGCGCCCTCACCGCGCGATTCGCCGACGGATGGCGCGCGCGGGGTTCCGACCACGTCGTCGTGGTGCGCGACCTCGCCGCGAACCCCGTTCCGCATCTCCCGCACGACTCGTTGCACTGGCCCGCCCGGCTGCGTGCTGCTGGCGCGCCCTCGTTCCCCGAGGCCGAGGCGCTGCAGGATGAGCTGTTCGACGAGCTCTTCGGAGCGGATGCCGTGGTCGTCGGTGCCCCGATGTACAACTACTCGATCCCCTCGACACTGAAGACGTGGCTCGACTACATCCACATTCCCGGACGCAGCACGCCCTTCGACACCGACACCCAGCCCATGAAGGGACGTCACGCGGTGATCGTCTCGTCGCGCGGCGCAACGTATGACGCGGGTTCCGCGACGGCCGACTGGGACCACACGGTGCCGCCGATCGAGATCATCCTGGGCACGGCCCTCGGCATGGAGCTCGACGTCGTGACGGTCAGCCGCACCCTGTCGAGGACGGTCCCCACGATGGCCGGGGAGCGCGACCGCTTCGACGCCGAGCTGTCCGCCGCCGAGCAGAGACTGGACGAGCTCGCCGCCTCGATCTGAGGCGTACCGCCGGGCGGTGTGTCAAATGACCGTCAAGTAATCTTCCCCACCTTGTCGCAGGAAGAAACCCTGATCAAGTGGAATATTCTGAAGACGCTCGCGATCTGTTGACGGTCGTTCGTCAAGTGGGCGTCAAGCAATCTCCGTCGCCCAGAACGGAATGTATCGACGCAGCCGATTCCCTGCTGATGCGTCTTCGATCAGGATGAGACCCGCCTCTACGGCGTCGGCCAGCAATCGCGATGCCTGGGCGCTGTTTTGCTCTGAGATCGCGAACCTCTCCCGGAGAGACGAATTGGTTGTCGCTTCTCCGGATACGAACCGCAAGGCGGTGTGTAGATAGACCGCTTCGATTCGTTCCGATCGCGACATTTCGGAAAAGGGCCGGGGTGCGTAGAGCGCGACCTTCGTGTGCTGCGCATCGGCTGAGATCTTTGGAGCGGGGAGTTGATTGAGTTCGACCTCGGTCGCAATCTTCTCCCACCCGGATCCGCGCTCTTCACTGATCCGTGCTCTCGTCATGAACGCCGCAACGGCCTCGTTTCTTGACGGTGGTCGCTGGCCAATGAATCGACGCACATCAATCAGCGGCACTCCGGGGTTAGTGAACTCAACGCGGTTGCTGAAGATCTCAACTATCGGCCGACTTCCTCCGAGTGAGAGATCCTGGTGGATGAGCATGTTGGCTACGAGTTCACGGACGGCCGTAACAGGATAGAGAGGCCGATCAACACGAAGGCCATGCTCTACCACCTCATCTGACTGAGGAAGTCGTGCCTGGATGTAGTCGAGCAAGCCGCTGAAGCCACTCGCGTAGCCTCGACTTCCTCTCTGCTGTTCAACGCCGCCGGCTCGTGAGGTTCCTTCGTAAGTCACGACCCGTACACCCTTGTGCGCGACGGATTGAAATACGGACAGATCTCGGGCGAAGAGCAGGGCCCCGAGGTTGGTCACAAAGAGTCCGCTGGCCACAGAGTGACCCACGACCCCTTCTCTGATCAACCGATCGACTACGCCCTTTCTGGTCTCCGGAAGTGGAAGCTGCAACAGATCGAACAGGGCCGGATAGTCGATGACTTCGAGCACCCGCGACTCGGAAAGGTCGTTTGCCGCGATTCCGCTCTCAAAGTTGTTGCCACGCAGTAGATCCCACAGGCGGGCTTCGTGCTCCGGGTGGTTAGCAAGAGGCTGGGTGTAGCTACCGATCCGCACGTACCGAGTCGACTTGAAAGCGACCGGCGTTTCGCGCGCAGCATCAATTTGAAGGATCAGGGCACGAACACTGCCGCCGGTATCGACGAACCTGAAATCAAAGAAAACGGACGGGTCAAGGAGTCGAGACAACCACGGGATGAGGTCTTCGTTGCCTGCACCCTTGGCAGAGAATGGGTCGAAGGAAGTTCCGACTAGTGCATGATCCCCGTCGCGGGCTCCCCAAACAACGTAGCCATGAGCCATCCCGTTGAGCGTCGCCGAATTGGACAGCGCTGAGATGTATTTGCCGATGACGACAGGATCCGACAGGTTCTCCTTGAACTCGAGCCAAGGCAGTTCTTGCTGCTCTCCGCACAGGCGTGCGAGGAGCTGGCGATCGGGCGCGAGCGGGGGCATGCGTAAAGGCTATTCGGCATGGACCCGTGAGCTGGTCTAGTCCACTAGGAGATGGGAGTATCCGCGGCGTTAGACGTCGCTGAGCTCGATGGCCTGCGTTGTCGGGCCCTCGAAGTCGCCTTCATTCGAGGCCGCGACGCCAGCCGCACCCGCCTTGGACGGCTCCTCCGTGTAGACGTACTTGCCGCCCATCAGGAGGGAGGCGACAGCGCCGACGACCGAGAGGATGGCGGCGGTGACGAACACGATCACGAGGCCGGCGTGGAACGGGCCTGAGATCAGCGCGGGGAAGAAGTCCTTGCCGGTCAGAGCAGCCGTTTGGGAGGCGGAGAGCGTGTCGAGTGCGCCGGTGGGCGTCAGCAGCGACGCGATGGGGTTGTAGCCGAGGAAGGCCGCGAAGAGGCTGCCGACCGGCGGGGCTCCGGCGATCTGTCCGGCGACCGCGTTGCTGACTCCGTGTGCGGTCAGCCCGTCCCGCATGGTCTGGGGGAGGGTGCTGGCCAGGCCGGCGATCATCAGCGAGAAGAAGACGCCGATGGAGAGCGAGTTGCCCGCGTTCTGGAAGGTGCCGGTCATCCCGGATGCCGCGCCGCGCTGGTTCGCCGGTACCGAGTTCATGATCGCTGTGCGGTTCGGTGCGGCGAACATGCCGGACCCGACGCCGTTCAGGAAGGTGACGACGGCGAAGATCCAGTAGTCGAAGTTCACCGGGATGAACAGCAGGCCGATGAACGTGACGGCGACGAGCATCAGGCCGACGAAGGACAGCATGCGTGCGCCGATGCGGTCGGAGATGATGCCGGCGAGCGGACCCGAGGCGAGGAATCCGATCGTCAGCGGAAGCATGTAGATGCCCGCCCAGAACGGGGTCGACTCGAACGAGTAACCGTGCAGCGGGAGCCAGATGCCCTGCAGCCAGATGATCAGCATGAACTGCAGACCGCCTCGACCGATCGAGGCGAGCAGGCCCGCGAGGTTTCCCCACGCGAAGGCGCGGATCTTGAACAGCCGCACGTTGAACAGCGGGTCGCGCACCTTGAGCTCGACGAACACGAAGATGACGAGCACGACGATGCCGCCGCCGATCGCCGCGATCACCCACGGGTTCTGCCATCCGGTCGAGCTGTCGCCATAAGGCTGGATGCCGTAGGTGACACCCGTCAGCACGGAGATCAGTCCGACCGCGAAGAGCACGTTGCCCCACCAGTCGATGCGGCCCTTGTTCGTCGCGCCGACTTCGTGCAGCGATCGGTAGGACCAGATCGTGCCGATGATGCCGACCGGAACGCTGACCGCGAAGACCGCGTGCCAGTCGACGGAGGCGAGCACACCACCCAGGATGAGGCCGATGAAGGTTCCCGCGATGGCCGCGATCTGGTTGATGCCGATCGCCATTCCGCGCTTCTCGGCAGGGAAAGCGTCCGTCAGGATCGCCGTGGAGTTGGCGAAGATCATCGAGCCACCGACGGCCTGGACGAGTCGCCACACCACCAGCCACATCGCGCCGGCGCCGGAGGTGAACGGATCGAACACCAGAGCGATCGCGGCCAACGTGAACACCACGAAACCGATGTTGTAGATCCGCACTCGGCCGTACATGTCGCCGAGGCGTCCGAAGGTCATCACCAGCACGGCCGTGACCAGGATGTATCCCATCAGGATCCACAGCAGGTAGCTGACGTTGCCCGGCTCGAGCGGGTTCAGACGGATGCCCGTGAAGATGGCCGGCAGCGAGATCAACACGATCGAACCGTTGATCGTCGCCATCAGCATGCCGAGCGTCGTGTTGCTCAGCACCACCCAGCGGTAGTGGGGGTGGTCTTTGTGGAACATCCCCGTTCGTTCCCGTTGTGCTCCGCCGCCACTCACTGTTTCGTCTCCCCTCGACCGCGCTCGGTGTTGGGCAGGCCCGCACGAGCAGATAGATGCTAGCGGCATGGCGCCAACATCGTTCACCGGTCGAACGAAATCCGGGGTGTGACCGCCAAATCTCGCCGCGCGCCACTCGGCCAGCGAGTTCAACTCAGAACAGCGGTGGCGGGGAATCCGGCAGTGCGCCCTCCAGGCCCAGCAAGAACTCCTTGCGCTTCAGGCCGCCAGCGTATCCGGTCAGGCTCCCCGTCGCGCCGACCACGCGATGGCACGCGACCACGATCGACAACGGGTTGTGCCCGACCGCCTGGCCCACCATGCGGGCCAGCGACCGGTCGCCGAGCTGCTCGGCGATGTCTCCGTATGTGACGGTCGTGCCGTACGGAATCTCGCGCAGGACCGCCCATACGCGCTGCTCGAAGTCGCTTCCCTCGGCGTGCGTCGCGAAGTCCAGCGAAGTGCGCGTGCCCTTCAGGTAGTCGTTCAGCTGCCGCACCGCCTCGGTGATCGCGGGGTCGGATGACGCGTCGACCTCGTCGCCGAACGCCGTGCGGTCCGGCTTCGTCCAGTGGCCCGGGTAGTAGATGCCGGTGACGGCGTCGCCCTCGGCGACGATGGTGAGCTCGCCGATCTCCTCGGCGATCTGGGGTGCAGTGACGGTGGCGTGACGGATGCCCATGGTCGACTCCTCGTTCGTGTGCGTCTTCATTCTGTAGACGTTCCGCAGAGGCAGAACGTGAGATCGTCTGAAACACGTGCATCCACGGGCAACGCGTGCGGACTTGCCGCCGCGCGGTCCGCGCCGCTGATGGCCGTCGCTAGTCTGCGAGAATGCCGCACGCATCCGTCTCGTTCTGGTATTCGCAGGTGCCTGCGCCGCAGTTGCCGACATCGCAGCCGCGTCCGTCGCTGAAAGGCGACATCCGAGCGGATGTCTGCATCGTCGGCGCCGGGTTCACCGGCCTCTGGACCGCGTACTACCTCAAAAAGGCGCAGCCTTCGCTGCGGGTCGTGGTGCTCGAGCAGCGGTACGCCGGGTTCGGGGCATCCGGTCGGAACGGTGGATGGCTGACCAATTCCGTCACCGGCGGTCGGGAGCAGTACGTCGCGACGCACGGCCGCGAGGGTGCTCAGGCGATGCAGTCCGCGATGACAGCCTCGGTGCACGAGGTGATGCGGGTCGCCGAGGCGGAGGGCATCGACGCCGACATCGCGCTCGGCGGGGAGCTGAACGTCGCGCGCAATCCTGCCCAGCTCGGACGGCTGCAGGAGTGGGCAGAAGGGGAGGCCGGGTGGTCGGATGTCGACGCCGAACTGCTCGATGAGGCACAGGCATCCGCTCGCATCGCCGTGTCGAACACCCTCGGCGGACTGTGGCAGCCGCATTGCGCGCGCATTCAGCCGGCGAAGCTGGTGCGCGGCCTCGCCACCGTCGTCGAGGGGCTCGGTGTCGAGCTGTACGAGGGCACGAGGGTCACCGGGATCGAGCCGCGCGGGGCCGGTCGGTCGGCCCGGGCGGTCACGGGTCGGGGTGCGGTAGAGGCCGATGTCGTCATTCGTGCGACGGAGGGCTTCACGGCACGGATGCCCGGCGCGCACCGCGCCTGGGTGCCGCTGAACTCGTCCCTGATCGTCACCGAGCCGCTCACCGACCGGCAGTGGGATGCCATCGGCTGGGCGAACCGCGACACACTCGGCGACCTCGCGCACGTGTACATGTACGCGCAGCGCACCGCGGACGACCGAATCGCGTTCGGCGGACGCGGAGTGCCGTACCACTGGGGTTCCCGGTTCGACCCGGACGGCACCACGCCCGAGGTTACGGTGCGGTCGCTGCGCGAGCTGCTCGTGCGGTTCTTCCCCGTGCTCGGCGACGTGCGGGTCGATCGGTCGTGGTCGGGGGTCCTCGGGGTACCGCGGGACTGGTCGGCGACGGTGGGGCTCGACCGGGCATCCGGCCTCGGATGGGCGGGCGGCTACGTCGGCACGGGAGTCACGGCCACGAACCTCGCGGGCCGCACGCTCGCCGACCTCATCGTGGAG
>JBQCJQ010000345.1:0-3976 GCA_051952615.1 Humibacter sp. | reverse complement strand
ATCTGCTCGGCCGCGTGCGCCGCCGACGGGTAGTCGACCGCCGTGCTGTTGCGCGGGGCGACGAGTCCGGCGTTCTCGAGGATCCCGGCGAACAGGCCGCGCTCCTCCGCCAGGTCGATGGCCTCCGGGGTGGTGCCGAGGATGGGCACGCCGGCCGCCTCCAGGCCCTTCGCGAGGCCCAGAGCGGTCTGGCCGCCCAGCTGCACGACGACGCCGACGAGCTCGCCGGTCTGCGACTCGGCGTGGATGACCTCCAGCACGTCCTCCAGCGTGAGCGGCTCGAAGTAGAGCCGGTCGCTGGTGTCGTAGTCGGTCGACACGGTCTCGGGGTTGCAGTTGATCATCACGGTCTCGAAGCCCGCGTCGTGCAGGGCGAAGGACGCGTGCACGCACGAGTAGTCGAACTCGACGCCCTGGCCGATGCGGTTGGGACCGGAGCCGAGGATGATCACCTTGCGCCGGTCGCTCGGCTCGACCTCGGTCTCGGTGTCGTAGCTCGAGTAGTGGTACGGCGTGAGCGCCGGGAACTCGCCCGCGCAGGTGTCCACCGTCTTGTACACCGGCCGCACTCCGAGGATGTGCCGCACCTCGCGCACCTCGGCCTCGCCGAAGCCGCGCAGCTGTCCGATCTGGGCGTCGGAGAAGCCGTGGTCCTTGGCGAGCAGCATGGTGTCGGTGTCGAGCATGCCGGCCTCGGCGATGGTCTCCGCCACCTCGTTGATCAGCACGATCTGGTCGAGGAACCAGGGGTCGATACCGGTCGCGTGGTAGACGTCCTCGATGCTCGCGCCCTTGCGCAGCGCCTGCTGCACGGTCTCGATACGGCCGTCGGTCGGAGTCGCCGCGGTCTGCACCAGCTCCTCGACGCTCCTCGGTTCCTCGCCCCAGTGGAACGACGAGCCGTTCTTCTCCAGCGACCGCAGAGCCTTCTGCATGGCGCTCGTGAAGCTGCGGCCGATCGCCATCGCCTCGCCGACCGACTTCATGGTCGTCGTCAGCGTGGGGTCGGCGGCCGGGAACTTCTCGAATGCGAACCTCGGCACCTTCACGACCACGTAGTCGAGCGTCGGCTCGAAGCTGGCAGGCGTGACACGGGTGATGTCGTTCGGGATCTCGTCGAGGCGGTAGCCGATCGCGAGCTTCGCGGCGATCTTCGCGATCGGGAAGCCGGTCGCCTTGGAGGCGAGGGCGCTCGAACGCGACACGCGAGGGTTCATCTCGATGACGATCACGCGGCCGGTCGCCGGGTTGACCGCGAACTGGATGTTGCAGCCGCCGGTGTCGACGCCGACGGCGCGGATGATGTCGATGCCGATGTCGCGCAGTCGCTGGTACTCGCGGTCGGTGAGCGTGAGCGCGGGCGCGACCGTGATGGAGTCACCGGTGTGCACGCCGACCGGGTCGACGTTCTCGATCGAGCAGACCACCACGGTGTTGTCCGCGGTGTCGCGCATCAGCTCGAGCTCGTACTCCTTCCATCCGAGGATGGACTCCTCGAGGAGCACCTCGTGCGTCGGCGAGTCGTGCAGGCCGGCTCCCGCGATGCGGCGCAGGTCGGCCTCGTCGTACGCGAATCCCGACCCGAGACCGCCCATGGTGAAGCTCGGGCGGACGACGAGGGGGTAGCCGAGCTCCTCAGCGCCGGCGAGCACCTCCTCCATGGTGTGGCAGATTCGCGAGTCGGCGACGTCGGCGCCGCACTCGATCACCAGCTCCTTGAAGATCTGGCGGTCCTCGCCCTTCTGGATCGCCTCGAACTTGGCGCCGATCAGCTCGACGTCGTACTTCTCGAGCACGCCGTGCTCGTGCAGCTGCATGGCCGCGTTGAGCGCCGTCTGGCCGCCGAGGGTCGGAAGGATGGCGTCAGGGCGCTCCTTGGCGATGATCGTCTCGATCACCTCCCAGGTGATCGGCTCGACGTAGGTGGCGTCGGCGAAGTCGGGGTCGGTCATGATCGTCGCCGGGTTGGAGTTGACGAGGATGACGCGCACGCCCTCCTCACGCAGCACTCGGCAGGCCTGCGTGCCCGAGTAGTCGAACTCACACGCCTGCCCGATCACGATCGGGCCGGACCCGATCACGAGGACACTGGAGATGTCGTCACGTTTTGGCATGGCTCAGGCGTCCCCGTCCTTGTTCTTCTTGGATTTCTTCTTCGTCGGCTCGTCCTCACCGTCGGCGCTCTTCGAGCCGAGCACCAGATCGCGGAAGCGGTCGAACAGGTAGTTCGCGTCGTGCGGCCCTGCGGCCGACTCGGGGTGGTACTGCACGCTGAACGCCGGGATGTCGAGGCAGTTCAGGCCCTCGACGACGTTGTCGTTGAGGTCGTAGTGGCTCACCTCGACGCGTCCGAAGCCGGCTGCCGACTCGCTGATCTCGCCGATCGGGGCATCCACCGCGAAGCCGTGGTTGTGCGCGGTGATCTCCACTCGTCCGGTTGCACGATCGAGCACCGGCTGGTTGATGCCGCGGTGGCCGAACGGCAGCTTGTACGTGCCGTAGCCGAGCGCGCGCCCGAGCAGCTGGTTGCCGAAGCAGATGCCGAAGTAGGGCAGGTCGTTGCGCAGCAGCGTGCGCAGCAGCTCGACGTGGTCGTCCGAGGCCGCAGGGTCGCCGGGCCCGTTCGAGTAGAACAGCGCGCTGGGCTGCAGCTCCATGATCTCGTCGGCGGTCGTCGTCTCGGGCAGCACGACGACGTCGAAGCCGCGCTCCGCGAGGTAGTTCAGCGTGCTCGTCTTCACACCCAGGTCGAGCACCGCGACCGATCCGATGCGCTCACCGCGCGCCGGGATCGTGTAGCGCTCGGGCGTGGAGACGACCGACGACAGGTTCTGCCCTCGCATGTCGGCACCCGCGCGCACCAGCTCCAGCTGTTCGCCTGGCGTGAGGGCGGCGTCGGGCCCCGAGAAGATGCCGGCCTTCATCGCACCCGCCGAGCGCAGGTGTCTGGTGACCGCTCGCGTGTCGATGCCGCTGATGCCGACGACGCCGCTCGTGGCGAGGTCGTCGTCGAGGCTGCGCTGGGCGCGGAAGTTCGAGACGACGCGAGCGGGCTCTCGGACCGCGAATCCGGCGACCCAGATGCGCTCCGACTCCTTGTCGGTGTCATTCATACCGGTGTTGCCGATGTGCGGTGCTGTCATGAGTACGATCTGGCCCGCGTAGGACGGATCCGTGAGGGTCTCCTGGTAGCCGGTCATGCCGGTGGCGAACACCGCTTCGCCGAGCGTGCTGCCGACAGCGCCGTAGCCACGGCCCTCGTATCGTGTGCCGTCCTCCAGCACGAGCACCGCCGGTTCGCGGCGCGCGCCGACCGCGCCGGCGGTCGGAGAGGAAAAGGTCACTTCGTCTGCCACGTCAGGTCTCGCTTCCGGTGGTGTGGTGAATGGTGCTGCGGATGGCCGCCTCGAGACCGTGTCGCTCGTCGAGGTCGGTCACGCGAAGGTAAGTGTCGAGCACGGCGTCGTCGTCGCCGGTCGGTGCCGTGTGCCACGCCAGCAGCATGAGGCCGTCGCGCTCCACGGTTCGGTCGATCGTCCAGGTGGCGGCGCCGACGCCGAGGATGGCCGGGGCGGCGATCGCGACGCTCGGCTCTCCAGGAGCAGCGATGGTCACGCCGCCAGTCGAGACGGTGACGCTCGCGTTCGCCCGGAACGCCAGTCCGGCGACGACCACGCGGTCGAGCGGCTTGTCGTGGTACGTGGTCGCCACATGGAGCGCCTGCACCGTCAGCAGAGGTTCGCCAGGGGCATCCAGCGTGTTCGGCACGACGAGTGCCGCGTCACGACGGGCACGGCGTCGCCAGCCCCACCACATGCCGACGAAGATCAGGGCGAGGACGACGAGGATGAGCAGGGTCGGCCAGAGCTTATCCATGCTGTTCACCCTCTTTCGCCAGCGTCGCGGCCTCGTCCGTGCCGATCGGAGATCCGTCGCGGACGGTCGCCGTTCCGCCGTGGAAGGTCCAGCGCACTCG
>JBQCJQ010000344.1:0-3115 GCA_051952615.1 Humibacter sp. | reverse complement strand
GGGGGCTCGGCAAGCACGGGGACGCCGCGGTTCGCCAGGTCGGAGATGACTGCGGGTACCGCATCCGGTGAGACCGCCACGACGACGTAGTCGTAGGCGTCGCGTGCGAGGAAGTCCTCGATATCGGTCGTCGTGGGAACCCCCCACTCCGTCGTCACGCGCTCCGCGGAGTCGGAGCTGCGGGTCAGGCCGCCCGTGACGATGAACTGGGAGGGGACCGCGGCGGCGACCCGATAGAAGTAGCCCGCGCGCCAGCTGGCTCCGACCACGCCGATGCGCGCCGGACGAATCGAGGCGGTCACAGCTCGCGCCCGTTGCGGCCGCCACCGCGACCGGAGTAGGGCGCTCCCGGTTTCCAGTCGCCGACGGCCTGCGGCCGCTCCTGCGTCAACGGGAGCGTCACGGCCGCGCCCGTCGCGGCGGACCGGTAAGCGGCCTCCACGATCTCGAGCGCCTGCAGCGACGAGCCCGGCACCGTCATGTCCTGCTCACCAGAAGCGATCTGGTCCGCCAGATGCTCGAGATGGCGCTGGTGACCGCTCACCTCGTACGGAGCGACCTCGACTACCTGGCGCTCGCTCCCGGAGCTGACCAGCGTGTAACAACTCTCGAACGCTCCGAACTCGATGTAGCCGTCGTCTCCGATGATGCGCATGAGGCAGGCGGTGTCCTCCCGCGCCATCGGAACGCGGTCTCCCGTGTTCAGAAGCAATCGGACACCGTTCTCGCACCGCGCGAGCGTGATCGCCTCTGTCTCCACCTGCATGCCGTCCCGGAACGTGCGCGTAGACGTATCGGCGGCGGCGAGCACGTAGACGATCGGCGAGGGCGCGACAAGTGTCGCGAAGAACTGGATCCAGTGGATGCCCGCGTTGATGATGTCCCAGCCGGTGCACTCCATCTCGACGAACCGGAGGCGGCCGATAGCGCCGGAGCGCACCTTTTCGACCACCTCGAGCGCACCGCTCTGAGCCATCAGCCCGTGCGGAACGACCACGGGCAGCCCGCTTTCGCGAACGATGCTCAGCACCTCGGCACCGGCCACTGCCGTGTCACCCAGCGGCTTCTCGACCAGAAGACCGCGCAGTCCTGGCGTTTGGAGAGCCGTGCGCGTGATAGGAAGGTGCGTCGGTGCATAGGTCGAGACGCAGATCACGTCAGCCGGGGCAGCGCGGAACATCTCCTCGTGACTCTCGAAGGTCGGAACGGTGCCGTCGGTTCGCACGGCGATGCGCTCTCGCGCTGCGGGGCTGAGGTCTGCCACCCCGACGAGCTCGAAGCGCGAGGACTCCAGGAGCGCCTCGATGGAGAGCATTCCCCCCGCTCCCGCGCCGACGACCGTCGCGGTCAGACGCGTGGTGTCTCTGGTCATCTGTGTGAAGCCTCCTGTGTTGGACGACAATGTCAGAATTAGTCTATCTGATAGGTTTGGGGAATTCCTAGCGAGTTATAGCCAGGCTTGCCATTTTTTTGGCTCGAACTATCTGATAGATCAACCTTTCACCGAGCCCTGAAGGCCGTTGATGAAGTAGCGCTGAAGGACGACGAACAGGACGACGATCGGAATCACAATGATGAGCGCGGCGGCCATCACCTGATTCCACTGGACGACATTCGACGAAAGCAGGCTCTGCAGGCCGACCGGCAGCGGAAACCGTGCCGGATCGTCGTTGGTCAATTCGGGCAGGACATACTCGTTCCAGGCGCCGACGAAGTTGAGTATCGCAACCGAGATCAACGCGGACCGCGACAGCGGGAAATAGATCCGCGCGAAGATGCGCCACTCCGAGCACCCGTCGAGGATCGCTGCCTCACGGAGTTCGGAAGGGATGGTGGCATAGTACGAGCGCATCAGGATGATGGCGATCGGCGCCGCCCCATTTGCGATGGGGAAGATCACCGCGAGCGGGCTGCCGTTCAGACCAAGCGACTGTACCAAGACGACGGTCGGGAGCAGCACGGTCACCGCCGGCACGAACAGCATTCCGACGAAGATCGCGAACAGCGTGCGCCTGAAGGGGAAGTCGAGCACCGCGAACGCGTAGCCCGCCAACGGAAAGACGACGAGGATCAGCAGACAGGATCCCACAGCGATGACGATGCTGTTCCAGAGCAGCGACGGGACGTCGAGCGCGGCGAAAGTGGAGGCCAGCGTGCTCAGCGTCGGCGGTGACGTGAAAGGGAACGGATTGCGGGCGACCGCGTCGTTCGTCGACAGGGCCCCACCCAGCATCACGAAGAAGGGGAAGACGGACACCACCCCGTAGGCGACCAGGAGGACGACAGTCATGATCGTCAGGAGCCGGCTGACGATTCGCGCGGAGTTGACCCGGTTGCGAGTCGTGGGGGTGGAGGCGGTCATTGTCTGCTCCGCAGTATTCGAAAGTTGACGATTGCGAGGATGACGGCGGCGAGCGCGAGCAACCAGCCGAGAGCGCTGGCGTATCCCAGATCGCTGTCCTTCGTGAAGGCGAACGCATAGGTCTGCAATCCGAGCGTGTTCGTGGCATCGACGGGCCCACCGTTGGTCATCAGCAGATAGAGCTGAAAGTTCTGGATGGCCTCACGGAGCTGGAGCACGACTACCAGAGCGGTGATTGGGTTGAGCAGGGGCATGATCACGGACCATATGGTCCGGGCCGTCGAGGCACCGTCGATCCTCGCCGCCTCGGTCACGGATTCCGGGATCGTCTGCAACCCGGTCAAGAAGAGGAGCATCGCGATCGGGACGTTGGACCAGATCTGGACGGCGATGACCGCGCCGAGGGCCGTGCTCGTGTCTCCGAGGAACCCATTCGCCGGGGCGAGCGCCGACAGCCCGATCGAGCGGAGCACTGCATTGACGGGCCCGTCCGGCTGATACATGAACCGCCACGCGTAATACACGGCGATGCCGGTCGTGACGAACGGCAGAAAGTACACGGTCCGCAGCAGTCCGCGCAACCGTCGTATGGAGTTCAAGAGGAGCGCGAGGACCAGCCCGATCGCTACGACCGCCAGCGGAAGGGCGACGACACCAACGAGAGTGTTCAGCGCGGCGCGGCGGACGATCGGCGCCACCGCAGGATTGCCTCCGAGAAGGTCCACGAAGTTCTGCAACCCGACCCACGTCCAG
>JBQCJQ010000343.1:0-8652 GCA_051952615.1 Humibacter sp. | reverse complement strand
ACCTGCACGGATTCAGGCTATCGACGGGGTGCGCCCCGTGGCAGGGTTAGGCAAGCGTTCGAGGGCTACGGACGAGAAATTCATTGACATCGCACCATGCGAGTGCGGAGACTGTGCCCATGTCTGGTGACGACGCCGATGACGACGCCGAGCGGAAGGCCATCGACGACGTCGCCGATCGCCTGATCGCGAAGCATCCCGAGGTCAATCAGGTGTTCATCCGTGAGCTCGTCACCCGGGAGTACGAGCAACTTCGTGGTGCCAAGCTGCGCGAGCACATTCCCGTACTCGTCGAACACGCGGTGAAGCAGAGCCTGCGATCGCAGAAGGCCAAGCAGGGCGACTTGCTGTGAGCCGCGCTGGCGATGGTCGAGGAGCGCTCAGTCCTCGCCGCGGATGACGATCGTCTCGGTCGGTGGCGTCGGGTTGTGCACCGGGATGGGCGCCGTACGTGACGCCTCAATCTCGGCCGCGGCCGTGGGGTCGGCGTCGTTGAGGAACTCGGTAAGGCGCTCGACCTCGTCGGTCTCGCCGATCGCCGCAGCAGCCCTACGCAGGGCGTAGAGCGAGCGCAGAACGCCCCGGTTCGGCTCGTGCGACCACGGGATCGAGCCGCCGCCCTTCCATCCGGCAGCGCGCAGGGCGTCGAGTCCGCGGTGATAGCCGACCCGCGCATATGCGTAGGACTCCAGGGGCGAATCGGGGTCGAACGTGGCGTCGGAGAGCTTCGCCCACGCGAGGCTGGAGCGGGGATACCGCGCGACGACCAGCTTCAGAACGCTCGGCTCCCCGCCGGCGTCGAGAAGCTCGATGACCGTGTTCCGCTCGGCGTCGAGGCGGATCTCGGGCTGATGCTCCGGCTCGGGGAGCAGGCTTTGGGCGGTCATTCCGTCATCGTATCGCCGGGGCCGCCGGGGACTCTGAGACCTCCCGTCGCACTGCTGGATGCGATCACAGACCCGTGCCGAGATGCCCGGTCTCGCACTCTGCGCGACCAACCCTTTGTCTGAGAGATTCTCAAGGTCTCATAATGGAGCATGGCAACGGTGCGAGGGGCCATCCGCACGCCCGATCAACGACTGCGGGTGTTCGTGAGCTCGACTCTCCGCGAGCTGGAGCCGGAGCGCAAGGCCGTTCGCACCGCGATCAAGCGGTTGCGGCTCGCGCCCGTGATGTTCGAGCTCGGTGCAAGGCCGCATCCGCCGCGCTCGCTGTATCGCTCCTACCTCGACCAGAGCGACGTGTTCGTCGGCATCTACTGGGAGAGCTACGGTTGGGTCGCGCCCGGCGAGGAGGTCTCCGGACTCGAGGACGAGTACAACCTCGCAGACCCGCGCATGCCCAAGCTCATCTACATCAAGGCATCGGAGCGGCGCGACGAGCGGCTGAAACGTCTGATCGATCGCATCCGCAGCGATGACAACGCCTCGTACATCTCGTTCTCCACCGACAGGCAGCTCGCGGAACTGCTGTCATCCGATCTTGCGACGCTCCTCGCCGAGCGCTTCGACGACAGCCGCGACCCGGGTCCCAGACCCGCGACGAACCCGTACACCGCGCACGATGTACCCGAAGTGCCGCCCGCGATGCCGCAGGCTGCACCGCCTCCGGCTGCGGCCGAGCCCCCGCTGCTCAGCGCGGCCCGCCCCATTCCGCAGGCCGTCTCGCCGCTGATCGGACGCGACCGCGAGGTCACGGAGGTCGCCACCCTGCTGCGAGAAGGCCAGCACCGGGTGATCACGCTCGTCGGCCCGGGCGGCGTCGGCAAGAGCAGGCTTGCTCTGGAGGTGCTCGACCGTGCGAGGTACGACTTCGCCGACGGCGCCTACTTCGTGCCGCTCGAGAACGTGCTGGAGCCCCGACTTCTGCTCCCCACCATCGCGTACACGCTCGGCGTGCGCGACACCGGCGAGGTCTCGCTCGAGGACCGCCTCGGCATCGCGCTCGCGGGCAAGCGGGTTCTGATCGCGCTCGACAACTTCGAGCAGATCGTCGAGGCGGGCCCGACACTGGTGAGGTTGTACGCCATCGCACCCGACGCGCAGTTCCTCGTGACGAGCCGCACGGTGCTCAGGGTGCGCGGTGAGCGCGTCTACGACGTCGAGGGCCTCAGCGTCGTGGAGGGTCGCGCGAGCGTCGACGACGCGCGGATGTCCGGCGCCGTGCAGCTCTTCACGGCACGGGCCTCCGCCGTGCGTCCCGATTTCACTCTCGACGAGTCGAACGCCGACACCGTCTCCCGCATCTGCGCGACGCTGCAGGGTCTTCCGCTCGCGATCGAGCTCGCCGCCGCGCGCATGCGCGTGCTCACTCCGCAGGGCATGCTCGAGCGGCTGGACAAGACGCTCCCGCTGCTCGTGGGCGCACCTCGCGACCTGCCAGAGCGTCAGCGCACCCTGCGCAGCACGATCGAGTGGAGCGCGAACCTGCTCGGCGAGCGGGAACGCACGCTGCTGTTCGATCTCGCCGTGTTCTCGTTGCAGTTCTCCCTCGAAGCGGTCGAGGCTCTCGGGGCGGAGCGGCCGTGGGGCGGCACGGAGATCGAAGGGCTCGACATCCTCGTCGACAACTCGCTGGTCAGGCAGCACGACGTCGAGGGTCATCCCTCGTATTCGATGCTCGTCACGGTGCGGGAGTACGCCCTCGAACAGCTCAGAGCGAGCGGTCAGGAGTCAGAGGTGCGCAGCGCGCACGCCAGGTACTACCTGCAGCTCGCGAAACGGCTCGGGCCGGAGCTCAAGGGCGCGGGTCAGGTGGATGCCCTCGCCAGACTCGAACGCGAACGCTCGAATCTGCGAACGGCGGTGCGCCACCTCGTCTACACCGGAGAGGATGACAGCGCGACCGAGTTCGCGTGGAACCTGCTCGTCTTCTGGTGGATCGGCGGGTTCTTCGGTGAAGTGCGCATCTGGATGCAGGAGCTGCTCGACTCCGACGCCGAGATCTCGAAACGTGCGGCGGCCATCGCCCGGTTCTACGTGCTGTGGATGGGAATGTGGCAGGGGCCGACGCAGGAGGTCGCTGACGGTCTGGACGAGGTGCGTGCCGTCTTCGAGTCGCTCGGAGACGACGACGGCACGGCTGTCGCGCTCGGCACCGTGGCGATGACCCGGGCGCAGATCCCAGGTTCCGACCGAGCGCAGGCCCGTGCCGAGTTGACGAGGGCGATCGAGATCTTTCAGCGGCTCGGCGACGGCTGGGGTGAAGCCGTCGCGTGGGTGACCATGGGCCGAATCGACATGGTCGAGGGAGACAACGACGCGGCGTTGGAGCACTACCAGCACGGCGCCGAGGTGTCGCAGCGCACCCACGACGCCTTCGCGATCACGATCACCGAGCACCACGTCGCCCGCCTGCTGCTGTTCCAGGACCGGCTCGACGAGGCGGAGCCGGCGTTCGTCGACGCCGCGTACGTGTCCGCCACCCTCGGGCACCTGGAGGGTGCGGCGTACGGCATCGAGGGACTCTGCGCGATCGCGGCGGTGCGAGGGCAGGCCGAGAGGGCGGGCGTCCTCGCCGGCGCAGCGCAGGAGATGCGGCAGAAGTCGGGCATGTACGACACCCCGTTGTTCGTCTACCACCAGCGCTACCTGGAGCCTCTGCGGAAGGCGTTCCCCGACCTGATGCGCGACGCCGAGGAACGCGGAAGGCGCATGCGGGCATCCGACGTCATGCGACTCGCCCTTCCGCCGGACAAGCAGGAGGCTGCCGCGGCGGCGCTAAGCGGGAAGTAACGCTCCATTTTGCACACTCGTGTGCAACTTAGTATGCTGGGGGCATGCCACCGACCATCCAGGAGCAGCCGCGCGTCCGCGCGCCACGCAGGGACGCGGCCGAGAACCGTGCGGCGCTCATCGCCGCGGCCGTCCGCGTGCTCGATCGAGACATCGACGGCTCACTGGAGACGATAGCCGCGGAAGCCGGGCTCACCCGGCGCGCGGTCTACGGGCACTTCGCCACCCGCGACGATCTCGTGCGCGAGGTTCTCACGCTGGGAGCGGCCAGGATGGCGGCATCCATCCTTCCCATCGAGCATGCCGATGCCCGGGTCGAGATCGCTCTCTACGGAGCGACGCTGTGGCGAGAGGTGCAGCACGTCAGCGTCACGGCGGAGTTCGCGGTGCGCGGCCCGCACGTCGCGCTTGTCGCCGAGGCGCTCGAGCCCGCAAGGGCGAAGCTGCGGGCGACGGTCCGGCGCGGCGTGGACGACGGCGTGCTGCGCGGCGACATCGCCCCCGACCGGCTCGCGCGGCTGATCGAGCGTGTGGCGCTCGATGTGCTCGCCGAGGCAACGCACGACGGGTTGGATGACCGCGCAGGACACGCTCTGGTGATGGTCGCGGCGCTGAGCGTCGCGGGACTCGGGTGGCGCGAGGTGGAGGAGCTGGTCGCGAGCACGCCGGAGCTGGCGTATGAGGAGGCATCCGACCGATGAGGATCACCCTGAGCGGCGTCTCCAAGCGCCCGGCACTCGACTCGGTGTCGCTCACGTACGGCACGGGCGAGGCAGTGCTCGCGCGGGCGGAGACGGAGCAGCGGCCTAGCGTGCTCGGCTTGATCGCGTCCGGCCGCATGAAGCCCGGAGCGGGAAAGATCACGATCGACGGCAGTGAGGATGCCGGCGTCATCCGCCGCTCCATCGCCCTCGTCGATGCACCGGACGTGTGCGACCCCGCGCCCAACGTGACGGTCGCCGGAGTCACCTCCGAGGAGCTGATGTTCGCCGGTCGGCCGTCAGGGCCCGGCGCCACGAAGCGCATGCTGGCCTCGCTCGGGGTCGCCGCCCACGCGCGGGACGCGATCGGGCAGGTCCCGCCGACCGTGCGCATCCGGCTGCTCGTCGAACTCGCGCTGCTGCGCGACGGCGTGCGCGGGGTGGTGATCACCGCCCCGGACAGGCACGGCGGCGATCCGAATGCGTGGTGGCGCATCGCCCTCGACGTGGCGTCGCGCGGCTATGCCGTGCTCGTCATCGCGGGGGACGCCTCAGCGGCCGCGATCGCCGCTAACTCCCTCGTCGAGCGCCTCGAGACGCCGTGGGACGCTGTCACTCCCGACGACGAGCCGACCCGCGACGACTCCGACGTGTCGTTCCTCGACCTCCCCGACGTGATCACGCGGCCCGTGCCGGTCATCCGCGCCGCTCCCGAGTCGGCTGACTCGACCGCTCCCGAACCCGCTGGCCCGACCGCTCCCGAATCGAGTGCCGAATGAAAGTCCCCCAGATGATCGCGGCCGAGCTGCGCCGCCTCACAGCCAGCCGCATGGCCTCGATCGCGCTGATCGCACTGATGTGCGTGCCCGTCATCTATGGCGCCCTCTACCTCTGGGCGAACCAGAACCCGTACGGCAAGCTCGACCAGGTTCCCGCTGCGATCGTGGTGGCGGACGAGGGCACCACGACCAGCGCCACCGGAGTGGGCGACACGGCCGCCGGCGATACGACGGTGAACTACGGCAAGAAGGTCGCGAACCGTCTCGTGGACGACGGCACCTTCGACTGGCACATCGTCTCGGCATCCGCCGCGGCAAAGGGCCTCGACGACCAGCGGTACGACTTCGCGATCACGTTCCCCGCCGATTTCTCGCAGCAGCTCGCGAGCGCCTCGACGGATGACCCGCAGCGCGCCACCGTCACCCTCACCACCAACGACACCAACAGCTACCTGGCGTCGACCATCGGGCAGCAGGCCGCGCAGACGATCCGCACCTCCATCGTGCAGGAGGTCAACCAGGAGGCGGCCAGCAGGTTCTTGCTCGCCCTGTCGGACATCCGCTCCAGCCTGTCCACCGCAGCGGATGCCGCAGGCAAGCTCCTCGACGGCACGCAGTCGGCCACGAGCGGCGCCGCGTCCCTCGCCGACGGCACCTCGCAGCTGGCGACCGGGTCGACCTCCCTGCGGGACGGCCTGAACACCATGGCGTCGCAGACGGCGTCCCTGCCGACGCAGACCGCCGAGCTCGCGGCGGGCGCGCAGCAGGTCGCCGACGGCAACCAGCAGCTCGCCGGTGCGGCGGATCAGGCCGGCTCGCTGGCGCAACAGGCAGCGGATGCCGTGCCGTCCGTTCGTGCGCAGATCATCGACGAGATGAACGCGCACGGCATCGATCAGGCGACGCAGCAGCAGATCCTCGCCCAGCTCGACGCCCTCGGCACGAAGGTAACGGACGGCAACGCGCAGGTGCAGAGCGCGGTCGGCCAGATCGATCAGCTGTCGAGCGGTTCGGCACAGGTCGCGGCGGGGGCGTCTCAGCTCGCGGCATCAGCGCCGGCGCTGGCGAACGGCGTTCAGCAGGCCGCCGGCGGGGCATCCCAGCTGGCGGACGGCTCGGCAAAGGCCGCGACCGGGGCTGCAGCGCTCCGTGACGGGCTCGGTACGCTGGCCGACGGCACCTCGAAGCTCCAGAGCGGGCTGGACGACGGTGTGAAGCAGATTCCGGCGACCACGGCCGAGCAGCGCGCGGCGCAGGCGAAGACCATCGCCGATCCGGTGAAGCTCGACAACTCCAAGGTCACGAACGCCGGCACGTACGGCGCGGGTCTCGCCCCGTTCTTCATGGCGCTGTCGGCATGGATCGGCATCTACGCGCTGTTCCTCATCGTGAAGCCGGTGTCACGCAGGGCGATCACCGCGCTGCGCTCGCCCTTCCGCATCACGCTGGCGGGATGGCTCACGCCGGCCCTGCTCGGCGTGGTGCAGATGATCGGGCTGTACGCGATCGTCGCGGGCGCCCTGCGATTCGGGGTGAGCAACCCCGTGGGCACGTTCGGCATGATGGCGCTCGCGTCGGTGACGTTCGCGGCGGTCATCCTCGCCCTCAACGTGTGGCTGGGCAGCGTCGGACAGTTCCTCGGCCTCGTGCTGATGGTGCTTCAGCTCGTCACCGCGGGCGGCACGTTCCCCTGGCAGACCCTGCCCGGGCCGCTTGCCGTGCTGCATCATGGGCTGCCGATGTCGTATGCCGTCGACGGCATACGACAGACGATGTACGGCGGAAGCTCGTCTCTGGCGTGGGGAGACGCGGGATTCCTGGCCGTGTGGCTGGTGATCGCACTGGCGGTGACGGCGGTCGGGGTCATCCGGATGACCCACCGTCGCACCCTGCGCGACCTGCAGCCCAGTCTGATAGGCTGATCCGGTCCTCAACCCGCGGTCGTGGCTGCACCCTTGTCGAAGTCGGCGACGACCTCGTGCGGCTGGGCGCCGATCTTGACGTGCACCTTCGACCCCGGATACAGCAGCGGAAGCGCCTCGGGCGGCACGGCCGACGCGGACTGCGTCTGGTACGGCTGCGGAGCACCGTCGACGACGGTCCACGTGAAGGCGTGCATCGGATACCCGAGGTAGTTCATGTACCCGAGCGGCGTGAACGCGACGATCACGGCAGTGCCGTCGCGTCCGGTCTCGCGGATGTAGGCCGCCGTCCCCGGCCCGGTCGACTGTGCGAGGCGCACCTCAGGAAGCGGTGCGCCGACGGCGATCGCAACGCGCTGGGCGTTGTTCGGATCGACCCGCACGGCAACGGTCGAGGCGGCGATCTGCGCGAGATAGACCTCGGGCAGGCGCTGTCGCGCCGCTGCCGCGTAGGGGACCGCGCCGTTCAGCATCCCCATGAGCTGCAAGTCGCAGGTGCGCTCGACGAGTCCGCCGGCGATCTGCACGGTTCCCCCCGACGGCACCAGGCTCGTGATGCGCGCCACCCCGGGGATCCCGTTGTTCATCAGCTCGGAGTCGGTTCCCCCGAACGCCTCATTGATCTTGCTGAAGAACCCCATCCGATACCCCCACCGTCTCGCACCCGATTCCGCCGCCAGGCTATCGCCGGGGCCTCTCCGTGTGTCATCCGCCGGGTACCGCCACCCCCACCACCTGCCGCCGATGACGCAGCGGCCGGCGACACCGTGCATCCCATTCGCCGCCTTTCCGCCTCCGACCGGGTCCCGGTCCCGCCGCCTCCGCCTCCGTATCACTCGCCCCCACCTCCTCTCCGCCTCCGTTACGCCCGCCCCCACCGCCTCCGCTTCACCCGCCTCCCGCCGGCTCCTTCGTTTGCAGAAATCGCTCTTCACCCGGAATCGGCCAGCATTTTCTGCACACGAAACGGACCCCCGCGGTCGCGGCGACGGATGCCCGCGCTAGCGTGTGCGCATGAGATTCGACGACAGAGTGGCCGTCGTGTGCGGTGGCGCCAACGGAATAGGCTGGGCGACGGTCGAGCGACTGCTCGATGAGGGTGCGCGGGTGGCCATCCTCGACCTCGAGCCCGAGACCGCGGCTCGAAGACTCGCCGAGAGGGGAGTCGACGTCGACGCGCCGGATGCACCTGCGGCGGTGTTCGCATGCGATGTGCTCGTGACCTCCTCGGTGGATTCCGCGGTCGCCGGCGCCCTTGAGCGCTTCGGCCGCATCGACGCGCTGGCGTGCGTGGCCGGCGGTGAGCACGTCACGGAGGATGACCTCGACGATGGGCACTGGGACGACATCGTCAACTGGAATCTGCAAGGACCGGTGCGGGTCATCCGTGCCTGCAGGGCCGCGCTCATCGAGAGCCGCGGCGCGATCGTGATCGTCAGCTCGGTGAACGGCATCGCCGCGTGGGGAGAGCCGGCGTACAGCGCCGCGAAGGCCGGCCTGACGCTCCTGGCCAAGA
>JBQCJQ010000342.1:0-2200 GCA_051952615.1 Humibacter sp. | reverse complement strand
GGCGGCGACCTTGTGCGCCGCACCGACGAACTCGCCTACGTCTTCCAGGACCCCACCCTCCTCGCCTGGCGGAACGTGCGCGGAAACGTCGAGCTCGTGGCGAAGCTCAAAGGCGTTCCGAAGGATGTCCGACGTCGCGCTGCAACCGCCGCCATCCGCACCGTCGGCCTCGACGCGTTCGAGAAATCACTCCCCCGCGAGCTCTCGGGCGGCATGAAGATGCGGGTCTCGCTCGCCCGAGCCATCACGGGCGCGCCGGAGCTGATGATGATGGACGAGCCGTTCGCCGCGCTCGACGAGTTCACTCGCGAGAACATGCAGAAGGAGCTCCTGCGCCTCTGGCGCACCAACGACTTCAGCGCCATGTTCATCACCCACTCCATCCCCGAGGCGGTCGCGCTCGGGCACCGGATCGCCGTCATGGCCGCCCGGCCGGGACGGATCGCCCGCATCATCGACTCGCCCAGTCCGCCCACGAAGGATGACGCGCCTCGCGACACGGCGGCGCTGGCAGAGACCGCATCGCTCATCTCATCCCTGCTGCAGGAGGCATGACCATGGCCATCACGACGGCTGAGCAGCCGGCGTCGGTCGCCGTCGAGGCGCCCGTGCGCACCCCCGTCCGCCGACGTTCGCGCGCCGTGTTCTGGCGCACCTACGTCCTCCCCGCCGTGGTGGCGGCCGCCATCGTCATCGCCCTGTGGCAGCTGGCCGTCACCGTGTTCGGGATACCGTCCTACCTCCTCCCCAGCCCGCTCGAGTTCCTGAACGCCCTCGTGACCGAGGCTCCCTCGCTGGTGCAGCCGACCCTCGTCACGATGCAGGAGGCCTATCTCGGTTTCGCCCTCGCGGCCGTCTCCGGCTTCCTCGCCGCCCTCGTCATGGCGAGGTGGAGTGTCGTCGAGCGCGGCATGTACCCGTACCTGGTGCTGCTGCAGACCATCCCGATCATCGCGGTCGCGCCGCTGTTCGTGGTCTGGTTCGGCTCCGGAGTCGCGACCAACGTGCTGGTGTCGGCCATGATCGCCGTCTTCCCGGTGGCGGCGAACTCTCTGCAGGGCCTCAAATCGACGGATCGCAATCTGGTGCAGCTCTACCGCATGGCGGGTGCGCCCCCGCGGGTGCAGCTCTTCTCCCTGCGCGTCCCTGCTGCGCTGCCCCAGATCCTGACAGGCCTGCGGATCGCCAGCGGTTCCAGCGTCATCGGCGCGATCGTCGGCGAGTTCGTCGCCGGGGTCGGCGGCGGGGCAGGCGGTCTCGGCTACGTGATCACGCTCGACGCGACGCAGCTGCGCACCCCGGAGCTGTTCGCAGCAGTCATCTTCGCGAGCCTCGTCTCGCTCATCATCTTCGGCATCGTCGCGGTCGTCGAGAGCCAGCTGCTCAAGCGCTGGCACGAGTCCGCCCTACCCACTGAGGAGTGACCCATGACCCACCTCATCGCCCACCTGTCCACCGCCGATGCCGAGGCGATCGATCGCTCGAACGCCGTCCTGGTGCAACCCATCGGAGCCATCGAGCAGCACGGCCCCCACCTGCCCCTGATGACCGACGCACTGACCGCCGAACGGATCAGCGACCTCGCGATCGCGGGCCTCCCCGCCGGCAGCAACGTCTGGCAGCTCCCCACGATCAGCTACGGGAAGTCGACCGAGCACCTCGGGCGCGCCGGTACGATCGCGATGAGCGCGACGACGCTGATGGGCGTGTGCCTCGACCTCGGCGACTCTCTCGCCGCCTCCGGGTTCCGCAAGCTGGTGTTCGTCAATGGGCACGGCGGTCAGCCGAGCCTTCTGGATGTCGTTGCGCGCGACATCCGCGTCCGCACCGGCCTCGAAGTGTTCCCCATGATGCCCAGCAGGCTCGGTCTGCCGGACGGCATCGATCCGGTCGACCCCGACTACGGCATCCACGGCGGCCAGATCGAGACGAGCATCGTGTGGGCGCTCGCGCCGGAGCTCGTGCAGATGGAGCACGCGATCAAGGACGGCGAGGCCGCAGGGCTGGTGTTCAAGGGGGCGAAGCACCTCACGCTCGAGGGTGCGGTGCCGACAGCGTGGGTGACCGACGACCTCTCGGCGTCTGGCGTGCTCGGCGACCCGACTGCTGCGAGCAGGGAGCTCGGGGAGCGCATCGTGGATCATCAGGTGACGGCGCTCCGCGAGGTCCTGCTCGAGATCCGCGACTTCGCCTTCCCGCC
>JBQCJQ010000341.1:0-11960 GCA_051952615.1 Humibacter sp. | reverse complement strand
ACATACGGCGCCTCCGACGACGCGCGCGAGGGACCGCGGGCATTCGCGGAGAAGCGTTCGCCGCAGTGGACCGGACACTGACCCCTTCAGGCTCGCCCCGGTCTGCGTCCCCGATCCCCCATCACTGCGACAGCCACGCCTCGTCGAGGTAGACCATCGTGCTGCCCTCCCATGGGTGGCCCGTGATGCCGAGGTGCAGAGCCGTGGAGTGGGCCATCGCCATCTGGTACGGAGCGATCCACACCAGAACGGCGTGGTCGCGGACGATGCCTGCGACGTCCTGCCATGCGGCGTTCCGGTCGTCCAGGTCGACGGCGTCGCGCGCCTCGAGCAGCGCAGCATCGAGTTCCGGAATCGTCACGCGTCCCCAGTTCTGGCCACCGGAGTAGTAGCGGCTCCACACCGTCGGGAACCCCGCGGACGCCGTCGACCCCTGGAGCAGGTCGTAGTCCCCGCTCGCCTGCGCCTGCGTGTGCGCAGCCACGTCCACCGCGCGCAGGTCGGCCGTGATGCCGATCTCGGCCAACTGCGACTGCACATACTGCGCCTCCGTCGCGAACGACGGAATCGCGTAGTGGACATAGTCCACGACCGGCTCGCCGTGCTCCGCCGTGTACGAGTCGACGAGCTCGCGGGCCTTGTCGAGATCCTGCTCATGGGTGGCGCCGTCGAGGCACGCCGGCGAGCCGGTCGGGAACGGCAGGCAATCGGTCGTGCCGTCCCAGAGCTCGGCGCCTCCGAAAAGGACGCCGGCGGTCGTGTCTCCGCTGAACGTGTACAACAGCGCCTTCCGCAGCCGCTCGTCGGCGAAGGGCCCCTTGGAGGCATTGGGGATCACAGCCTCCCCGCCGGTCGGGATGGGCTTGAGCTCGATGTCCGGGATCGCGCCGACCTGGGCCCACGACGAACCGGGCACCAGGGCGAGGTCGGTGCCGCCCGAGATGAGGTCGTCCGTGCGCGTCTGCGGATCCACCCGCACGCGATACTGGATGCCGTCGAGGTAGGGCTTGCCGTCATCCCAGTAGTCGGTGTTCCTGGTCAGCGTGAGAGTGTCGTCGCGCACCCATGACTCGAAGACGAACGGGCCGGCCCCCACAGGCTTCTCGTTGAACGCCGCGGGATCGGCGAGCGCGGCAGGCGAGCCGATGAGGCTCGCGGGGGACGATCCGGTCAGCGCCAGAGGGAAGGACCCGCTCGGTTCCTTCAGCGTGAACGTGACCTCGTGGTCGCTCGTGGCCTCCATCGTGTCGATGACGGAGAGCATGGCCTTCGCGGTGCTCGTCGAATCCGGGGCGATGTGCCGCTGAAGGTTGAAGATGACCGCCTCGGCGTCCAGCGGCATGCCGTCCGTGAAGTCGACACCTTCGCGCAGTTGCAGCACCCACGTCCGGCCATCCGACGACGAGATGCCCTTCGCGAGCTTCGGAGAGACCTCGTCCGTGATCTCGTCACGGTAGAGCAGGGTGTCCATGACGGCAGCCGCCCGCTCCAGCCCGGAACCCACATTGGTCACCTTCACGGGGTCGAAGCCCGGCATCTCGGTCAGCGCCGCGATCTGCGCCACGCCGCCGGTGCTGACCTCGGTGTCCTCTTCGGCGTTGCGAGCGCCTGCTTCTTCGCCCGCTCGTCCGCAGCCGGTGAGCAGCAGGCCGACGACCGCGAGGGTCGCCATCGTCGAGGCGATGGTGCGTCGAGATCTCTTCACTTGCGCTTCCTCACACGTCTGAACACCGTCGTTCAATTCGATCTTTGATCAGATTAGTGAGTCAGCACCCCGAAGGCAATCAGTCGGCGACGGGCAGGGGCCTCGCGTAGAGCTCGACGCCATCCGCCATGCGACGTTCCGCCCGGCCGATCGTCGCGAGGCGTCGCAGGCGAGCGAGCCCGTCGGCGAAAGCGAGGAACAGCACGTCCCCCACGAGCACGGCCAAAATCGCCGCTCCCCCTCGCCATGGCATCCTCGACACGACGTCGAACGTCGTCCGCGGCGTGGCGTCCAGTGCTGCCTCCGCCGGCAGCAGCTTCGCCTCGGCGTACGCCAGATGGTCGTCGATGAGCGCCTGCGGCTCGGCGACCACCGGGCCATGGCCCGGCAGGCACACCCGGATCGACGCGCCTTCGGCGCGCAGTCGCTCGATCCCCGTGACATAGTCCGAGAGAGGATCGGGAGGCGTGAATGCGCGAACCGTCACGTGCGGATTCCCGTGCCCGCGCGGCAGCAGCGCATCACCCGAGAACAGGATGCCGGTCGCACGCTCGAACAGGCACACATGGCCCGGAGTGTGACCCGGCGTCTCGACGACCTCGAACACGCGCGATCCGATGACGATCGACTCCGTGCCGGTGAGCCACCGCGGATCGGGTACGTCGAACTCGCGGTCGGGGAGCTTTCCCCGCACGATCCGCCGCGCCTCGGCCGGAGGGAAGCCGTGAGCCTCGTACCAGCGGACGGCGGAAGCCTCATCCGGAAGCCCCTGATATCCCACGAGCGAGTCCACCGTCGCCCGCTCCGCCTCGTGCAGGGCGACGGTGGCGCCGGTCGCGGCGGCGAGTCGTCGCGCGAAGCCGGCGTGGTCGCGGTGCGCATGGGTGAGGACGATGGTCGACACGGCGGATGGTGTGATCCCGGATGCTGCGAACAGCGCGTCCAGGTGCTCTCCCTGGTCATGCCACCACGCCGTGTCGACGAGGGCCGCATCATCGCCGTCGACGATCAGGTAGGCGTTGTTCGACAGCCGGTAGCGGCCGCTCACCACCTCGTTCGTGGCACGCCATATCCCCGGCAGCACCTCCACCGCCGGGGAGGGTCCGCTCGCGTCGGTCACGTGTACAGGTGGATCTTGGCGTCGAGCGAGACGACTCGGCTCGATGCATCGATGACGAGCGGGTTGAGGTCGATCGACTCGATGCGCTCGTCGCGCAGCATCAGGGCCGACAGCGCCTCCAGCACCCGGCCGAACCCGTCGTGGGCGGCGACACCCGACGCGTAGCGGGCGAGCATCACCTCCCGCTGGCGCGGCGACAGCGGAAGCAGGCGCAGCCCCACGTCCTTGTCTTCGACACCCGAGCCGCCGGGTCCGACCGCCAGGAGCACTTCTCCGTCCCCGCCGCGCGAGAGGCCGACGAAGTACTCGTCCGTGAAGGCGACCCGCTCCGAGAACGTGACCGCCGAGTCGAAGAGTGCACGCAGGTAGGCCGTGGCGGCCACGGCGGCCGCGGCATCCGGAACGTGAGTGAGCACCCCGCCGGCCTTCGCCCGGTGGGCGAGCCCCGCCTCGGCTTTCGCGACCAGCGGGAAGCGCGCGGCCGCCAGGACCGAAGCCGGGTCATCGTCGCGGGCAACCGTCCACTCTTCCGGCCACGCGAGCGGGATGCCGGTCAGCAGCGCGCGCATCTCGTCACCGAGCACGACCCGGGTCCCCGACCCGACCTTTCCGCCGGTCGTCACCGCCGGCAACGGGCCGGCGTCGCCCCTGGCCCACGTCGACAGCGCCTGGAGCTTGGCGATCGTCTGACGCATCCCCAGGCCCACGACGACATCGGCGCCCAGGACCTGCGAGGCCAGGAGCCGGCGGCGATCGATCCCGGTGCCGAGCACAGCGAGCTTGCCCGCCTCCTGCGTCAGGCGCGCGCCTTCCGTGATCCACGCGTACTGGGCGGCGAGTTCCTTGTCGGGCACGTCGAAGATCTGCACCGCGATGTCGATGTGCGGATCGGCGACGAATGTCGAGACCAGCCGGCGGAACTCCTCCGGAGCGCCCAGGAGTCCAGCGCCCATGTCGAACGGGTTCAGCGGCGCGTCGGCGTGATCCTCACCGACGAGTGCCACGGCCGTGGCGCGAGTGGGCTGCGGCACGACGATGTCACTGCCCGCGACCTCGTCGCTGAACGTGATCCCGAGCCCGCCGCTGCCGGTGTAGACGCCGACGCGACCATCGCCCCACCGGCGGAAGCCGCCGTTCTGCAGACCTTCCAGGCTCGACGCGAGGTCATCGAGGTTGCTGACCAGCGTCACGCCGTACTGCTCGGCGATTCCTCGGACAAGGCGAAGCGGTGTCGCGATCGCGCCCGTGTGCGAGGCGGCGAGCGCCTGGCCCCGTTCCGAACGGCCGGCGAACTGCATGACGAGCGGCTTGCCCGCCTCGGCCGCGCGACGTGCCAATGCCGCGAAGCCGCGGAGCGATCCGATGCTCTCGACGTAGAGGCCGATCGCAGAGACCTCGGGGTCGTCCAGCAGCACGGTGGCGAGCGTCACGTAGTCCATGACTGCGCCCCCACCGAGGGTGAAGGCCGAGTGCAGGCCGATCTGCCGCTCGATCACGGTGTTCGCCATCTGGATGAGGACGGCGCCGGACTGGCTGACCAGCGCGACGCGGCCGGGCGTGATCTCGCCGCGGAGCGAGCCGTCGAGCACGTTCACGCCGTGCGCCGGCGCGAGGAAGCCGATCGACTGCGGCCCGAAGAGCGGAATGCCTGCCGCGCGCGACCAGTCCGCGAGGCGCTGCTGGTCGGCGACGTTGCCCTGCTCGGCGAAGCCGCCGCTGAAGACGATCACGCCGCGCGCACCCCGCTCGGCCAGCTCGTCGAGCATCGCCAGCACGATCTCGCGCTTGACCAGCAGCCACACGATCCCGAGCTCGCCGTCGATGTCGCCGAGGGCCTGCGCGACCGGATAGCCGTAGACGGTGCCGCCGCGCGGGTTCACGAGGTTGAGCGCGCCCTGCCAGGGTCGGTCGAAGCGCTCGATGGAATCCAGGATGAGGCGGGTCGTGCCGGCCGATTCGTTCGCGCCGACGATCGTGATCGCCGGAGCCTCCCACATCCGCGCGAGCGCGGCATCCCATTCCGTGTGCACTGCTGTCGCGACCGTCATCACTTGCCTCCGTAACGCTTCAGGACGTCCTTGCCGACGATCATCTTCTGCAGCTCGATGACGCCTTGTCCGACCTCGTAGAACTTGCCCTCGCGGTAGAGCCGCTCGAGCACCATCTCTTGCGTGAACCCGTACGCGCCGCACACCTGCATCGCGAGGCTCGTCACCTCGCGCGCCATGCGGGCGCAGACGATGCGGGTGGATGCCGCGATCACCTTGAGGTTCGGATCCCTCCGGTCCACGGCCTCGGCGGCCGCGTGCACGACCGCCCGGGCGCCGTCGACCTGCGCGGCCATCTCGCCGAGGATCCCCTGGATCGTCGGGAACTTCATCCCGATCGGCTCGCCGCGGTGCTCGCGGCCGAGCGCGTAGTTCGCTGCCTCTTCGAGCGCGCGACGGCCGATGCCGATGGTGATGGCGCTTGCGCGCACCTTCGCCTCGGACTCGGTGCCGACCATGATGTCGAACCCGCCGTCCTCGGCACCCAGCAGCGCACTCGCCGGGACGCGAACGTCGATCGAGACCGGGGCGGTTCCCTGGCCGCCGAATGCCAGCATCTTGATCGGGGGCCCCGGCTGCCACCCCGGGTCGCTGGTGTCGACGAGGAAGGCCCCCAGGCGCCGCTCGCTCGTCTTGGCGAAGACGAGCGCGACATCGGCGTACGGGGCGAACGACGTGAACATCTTGGAACCCGTGATCACCCACTCTTCGCCGTCACGGCGTGCCCACGTCTGGATCTGCTGGGGGTCGGACCCCGTCTGCGGCTCGGTGAACGACCACGCGCCGAGAAGACCGCCGCTGATGAGCCCCTCGCCCCAGCGTTGCTTCTGCTCGGGCGTGCCGAAACGCTCGATCGCCGTGGCGACCTGCACAGTCGGCCCGGAGTACAGGGCGGCGCACGCGCCGTGGCTCGCGACCTCTTCGATGCCTTCCACATACGCTCGGAACGAACCGTCGTGACCCGCCTCCTCATCGGCGAACGGCATGGTCGGAAGGCCGAGCTCGCACAGCAGCTCCCACAGTTCGCGCGAGAACTCCTGAGTGCGGTCGACCTGGGTGGCGAGGTCACGGATGCGCGACCTGCCGACATCGCGCAGGATGTCGAGCAGATCGGGGTCGAGCGGACGGGAATCGACGGTCACGGGAGGCCTTCTGCGTCGGGCGGTGTCAGAGCACAGCGATGGGAGAGAGCGGGCTGCCCGTTCCGCCGCGCAGGCGCAGCGGCAGGGCGATGAAGAGGAAGGATGCCGCGCTTCGGCGGCTGAGCTCCTCGAGGTCGAGGAACTCCAGCAGGTAAATGCCGCAGTCGCGGATGAGGAACTGGTGCACCGGGCACACAGTCCCCGGCGCCCACGGGATCACCTCGACGCCGCTGTTGTCGGCGCCCACGAGCATGACGTCGTGGCGCGCGAGGTACTCCGCCGCGTCGACTCCGATGCCAGGCCGGTCGCCGTGGTACTCGATGCCCTCTTCGCGGTAGGCCGTGATCCAGCCGGTGCGGATGAGGACGGCATCCCCCGCCCGCAGTTCGACGCCCTGTGCCTGGAGAGCCGCAGCGATGTCGGCCGCCGTGATCTCGTACCCGGGCTCGAGCCGCGTCACGCCGAAGTGACGGGGCACATCCACGAGCACACCGCGCGCGATGAGCGGCGGCGCCTTGTCGATGCCGAGCTTGCGAAGACCGCCGGAGCGCACCTCGGTGTGCGGGTAGCCGTTGTACAGGGTGTCCTCGTACCAGACATGGCCGAGCGCATCGAGGTGGGTGGTGCCGCCGTGCACGGCGAGGCTCACATGGTCGGTCGCGGACTGGAAGCCGCTCGGAGCCGTCATGCCCGCGAGGAAGTCTCCGGCGTCGCGCATCATGAAGTGCTGCGGCTCCGCGCCGTTGCGCGGCGAGTTCCGGTCGCCGATCACCTGCCCGAGCGGCACGATGTCGCCCGTCTTCGCGAGTGCGAGCGCAGCGAGCACCGCCGTCGGCGTCGAGTGGTTGGCGGCGCCGAGCTGGTCGTCGTCTCCCCAGCGACCCCAGTTGCTGAACTCGGGACGAGGCGGGGCTTCTCCGTCGGCCGCTCGCGGCGAGAACTGCGAAGCACTCACGATGTGTCCCCTTCGTTCGGCGATGAACCCCTTGCACGAGCATCTTATATGATCAAAGATCAAGTGTGACCGAAGGGGGTCCTATGGACATCGTCGTCGACGCAGCCGGGGTGCGCATCGCCGCGCCTGAGACGCTGACATCTTTTTCGGTGCTCAGCATCCTCGAGCTCGCCGAGGTGGATGCCGCGTTGCGCGCCGAGTCGCTCGGCCACGTGCATGACGGGCACGCGTGGATCTCCGCTCAACGGCTGGAGAACCGCGCGGGAGCGCTCGTCACCGACCCGGAGTGGACGCCCCGGTACCGCCGCATGGTCGATTACGCCGTCTCCCAGGGCTGGTGGGACGAGGAGCACGCGCTCATCCGGGCGCACGTGCGCTCCTCCTGACGCTCCGCCCGCACTGTCACGAAAGGCCGTCCGCATGTCCACGTCCTCGACTCTCGACCCATCCGTCGAGTACCCGTTCTCGGCGCGTCCCGCGCAGGAGGCGGTCGCCCAGTTCCATCGCGTGGCCGCCGACCGCTCCATGACGCGCGTGACGATGCCGTTCGGCGGAGATGTCTGGGTCATCCACCGCAATGCCGCCGCCCGTGAGGTGCTCTCGGACGCGCGCTTCGTCCGCGAGCCCTTCCGCACCGGACGTCGCGAGGTGCCGTACTTCGTCCAGTTCCCCGCGTTCCTCAAGAGCACGCTCCAGTTCGAGGACCCTCCGCACCACACGAAGCTCCGTCGACTGGTTCAGCGGGCGATCTCGCCGGCAGCGGTGAAGAAGATGCGCGACTCGGCCGCCGCGTTCGCGGACGAGCTGCTCGAGGCGATGGCGACGAACGGCAATCGCGCCAATCTCGTCACCGAATACGCGTTGGCACTGCCCATCCAGATGCTGGCGAACCTGCTCGGCGTGCCGGCCGACGACCAAGAGAAGTTCGAGCGATGGGCGTCGTCGACGCTCGCGGTGGCCGGTGCGGCACCAGAGGACATCGCGCGCGACATGGCCGATCTGCACACCTACCTCACGACGCTCATCGCGGCGCGGCGCGTCGACCCGCTCGACGACCTCATCTCCAGCCTCGCTCGTGCGCAGGACTCCGACGAGACGCTCGCCGACCACGAGATCCTCACGATCGCGATGCTGCTTCTCGTCGCCGGCTTCGACAACACCGCCAACTTCATCACGATCGGAGTGTCGTCGCTGCTGCATCACCCCGACCAGCTGGCCGCCTTCCGCGAGGACCCGGCCGGACTCGCCCCGACCACGGTGGAAGAGGTGCTCCGGCATGGCCGATTCTCGCTGGGCACCCCCGTGGCCGGAATCGGCGGTCTCGTGCCCTTCGTCGCAACGGAGCCGGTGGAGATCGACGGGGTCGGCATCGCCGAAGGCGAAGCGGTGCTCGTAGACCCCGCTTCCGTCAACCACGACGGTATCGCCGCATCCCACGACGACCGCCTCGACATCACGCGAGAGCAGAACGCGCACCTCACACTCAGCTACGGCCTGCATCACTGCCTGGGTGCGCCGCTGGCTCGAATGGAGATGCAGGTCGCGCTGGAGCGCCTCTTCATCCGGTTCCCGCATCTGACACTCGACGGCGACCCGGTCGTCAACGAGAACCACCTCAGCCGACCGATCGTCCAGCTCAATGTGACGTGGTGACATGGAGTCTGTTCCGGTGACCGGGACGGGTTCGCTCCGTCCGCTCACTGCGGATGCCAGGATCCGGGCATGACAGAAACGATCGATGGCGCTCGTTGGTCCCGAGAGGAACTCGAGGGCGCCTATCAGAAGTGGTACAGGACCATCAATGCCGCCGCCGCGGGCGAGGCGAGCTGGCAGGAGTTCGTCGCCATGTATACCGACGACGTCGTCTATCACGACCAGATCCAAGGGGACCTCGTCGGTCGCGACGCGGTGCACCAGTGGGCGAGCACGGCCCTTGCCTCATTCCCGGGCGACCGGTTCCGCTTCCCCGAGATCTGGCACGCGATCGACGAGGCGCGCGGACTCGTCATCGCGCAGATCAAGAACGAGATGGTCGACCCGGGCGACGGCGTTGTCTCGTGGGCGCCGCACATCAGCGTGCTGACGTACGCGGGCGACGGTCTGTTCTCGGCCCAGACCGACGCATACGACGTCGAGAGCTTCCTCACCATGATCAAGAAGTGGGGCACGCGGGCCATGAAGGCGGGGACGCTGGACGCCGAGCAGCGCGGCTGGTTCGAGATGGTGTACCCCGAGACCGTCCCCGACGCAGTCCCCACCTGAGCAACGACGAGCGCGTGTTCACCCGCGACGAAAGCCGGTCGGCAGCGTGCTGTCGACCGGCTTTCCCTCTCTCCGGGATCAGTGCATCGTCGGGATGACGAAGCTCGCCCCCTCTTTGATGCCCGAGGGCCAGCGGCTCGTGACCGTCTTGGTCTTGGTGTAGAAGCGGAACGCGTCCGGGCCGTGCTGGTTGAGGTCGCCGAATCCCGACTTCTTCCAGCCCCCGAACGTGTGATACGCGATCGGCACCGGGATCGGAACATTGACGCCGACCATGCCCACGTTCACGCGGGCGGTGAAGTCGCGCGCCGTGTCCCCGTCGCGGGTGAAGATCGCCACGCCGTTGCCGAACTCGTGGTCGCTGGCCATCGCGAGCGCCTGCTCGTAGTCGTCGGCGCGCGCGATCACCAGGACGGGGCCGAAGACCTCTTCACGGTAGATCGTCATGTCGGTGGTGACATGGTCGAACAGGGTCGGACCGAGGTAGAAGCCGTTCTCGTATCCGGGCACGACGTGGCCGCGCCCGTCGGCGAGGAGGGTCGCACCCTCTTCGATGCCCTTACGGATGTAGCCGCTCACGCGCTCGACCGCGTCGCGCGTCACGAGCGGGCCGTAGTCCACGCCGGTCTCGAGGGCCGGGCCGATCCTCAGATCCTTGACGCGTTCGGCGAGTTTCGCCGCCAGCGCGTCTGCTGTCTCGGCGCCGACCGGAACCGCCACCGAGATCGCCATGCAGCGCTCGCCGGCCGAACCGTAGCCCGCGCCGATGAGCGCGTCGGCGACCTGGTCGAGGTCGGCGTCGGGCATCACGATCATGTGGTTCTTCGCGCCCCCGAAGCACTGCGCGCGCTTGCCGTGCTGAGCGGCCGACGTGTAGATGTAGTGCGCGATCGGGGTCGAGCCGACGAAGCCGATGGCTTTGACGCGGTCGTCCTCGAGGAGGGTGTCGACAGCCTCCTTGTCGCCGTTGACGACATTGAGAACGCCGGCGGGAAGCCCCGCCTCGAGGAAGAGCTCGGCGATCCTCAGGGGTACCGAGGGGTCGCGCTCGCTCGGCTTCAGGATGAAGGCGTTGCCGGCGGCGAGCGCCGGGCCGGCCTTCCACAGCGGGATCATCGCCGGGAAGTTGAACGGCGTGATGCCCGCGACGACCCCGAGAGGCTGTCGCATCGAGTAGACGTCGATGCCGGTCCCCGCCGCGGTCGTGTACTCGCCCTTGAGGAGGTGGGGTGCCCCGATGCAGAACTCGATCACCTCGACACCACGCTGGATGTCGCCGCGGGCGTCGTCGATCGTCTTGCCGTGCTCGCTGGAGAGCAGCCGTGCGAGCTCCTCGACGTCTCGCTTGATGAGATCGACGAACCGCATCAGCACACGGGCGCGACGCTGGGGATTGGCGGCACCCCATTCGATCTGCGCGCGCTCTGCGTCGGCGATGGCAGCGCGCACCTCGTCCGCGCTCGCTAGCGGCACACGCGCCTGCACCTGGCCGCGCGAAGGATCGAAGACGTCGGCCCAGCGCCCGGACGTCCCGGAGACGTGCCGGCCGCCGATGAAATGCGTGAGTTCACGAACCATGGATGATCTCTCCATATCTCGACCGGCGAGCGGTCGATGTCGGGTGCCGTCGGGCGTTCAGCGGTGCTGGAACACCGCCGGGCGCTTCTCGAGGAAGGCGACCATGCCCTCCTTCTGGTCTTGGAGCGAGAACAGCGACGCGAAGACATGCCGTTCGAACCGCAGCCCCTCACTCAGCCCGCTCTCCTGCGAGGCGCGCAGCGCCTCCTTGGCGGCGTACGCGACGGGCAGCGATCGCGATGCGACAGTCTCTGCGATGCGGGATGCTGCGGCTTCGAGCTCTGCGGCGGGCACCACGCGCGATACCAGACCGGCTCGTTCGGCCTCATCGGCGCTCAGAGCACGCCCGGTGAGGACCATGTCGGCGGCCTTCGGATAGCCGATGGCGCGCGTGAGCCGCTGTGTGCCGCCGAGGCCGGGGATGACGCCGAGAGTGAGCTCGGGCAGCCCGAAGGACGCCGTGTCGGCCGCGAGGATGATGTCGCACATCAAGGCGAGCTCGCAGCCGCCGCCGAGCGCGTAGCCCGACACGGCCGCGATCAGCGGCGTGCGAACGCGCGTGAACCGCTCGAAGGCGGCGAATGGGCTCGAGACCGTCATCTCGAACGAGGTCTTGCCCGCCATCTCACTGATGTCCGCGCCGGCCGCGAACGCCCGCTCCGACCCGGTGATCACGATCGCGCCGATGCCCTCGCGGGCGTCGAGCCGCTCGGCCGCGTCGGCCACCTCGGAGACGAGCTGCGAGTTCAGCGCGTTGAGCGCGCGCGGCCGGTCCAGGGTGATCCGGCCGACCCGGCCGGTCGTCGAGACCCTGATCGTCTCGTAGGTCTCGACGGTGGAGGCCGGGGCGCCGTCGTCGGGGGAGGTCGCCGCGGGGGCTTCGGCAACGGCGGGTTCGGTCATTCGGATCCTCCAGGCGTGCTCAGGCGCTCACCGCGTCGCGCAGCACGACAGCGAGCTTCTCGGACGTGTCGGCGAGCCGTGCCGGGTCGACGCGGACATCTCCGGCGAGCGCGCGCCGGACGGCCGCGAAGTCGGCCGGCGAGTTGACGCAGTCGGCGGCGATCAGTCGCCCCTCACGCAGGTAGAGGAAGCTCACGCGGTCGTCGGCGGGGTCGCCGCGCACGATCACCTGGTCGTGACCGCTCGA
>JBQCJQ010000340.1:0-4160 GCA_051952615.1 Humibacter sp. | reverse complement strand
CGACGCGTGACGATGATCCCGGTGCTGGTCTCGCTACGGCTCACGTGATGGGTCCTCTCGGTTCGGGCTCGGCTCCGGAATCGCCGGCGCACGTCTACAAGACACGATGGCCGGGCCGTCTTGGTTCAGGCTGAATGGTTCCGATGTGCGCGTGCGTCAAGCACCCGCACTGCTCGGAAGGCGGATCATGCCTTCCTGCGCGACGTTGGCGATGAGCAGGCCATCACGGTTGTAGATGCGGGCCAGGGAGAGCCCGCGACCCCCTGTGGCGCTCGGCGACTCCTGCACGTAGAGCAGCCACTCGTCCACCCTGCTGAACCTGTGCCACCACATCGCGTGGTCGAGGCTGGCGATCTTGAGGCCGGGCGTCGCCCAGCTCACCCCGTGCCTGCGCATCACGGGCTCCAGGATCGAGTAGTCGCTGGCGTACGCGAGCGCTGCGCGGTGCAGATTGGGGTCATCCGGCAGCCGGTCGAACGTCTTGAACCACACGGCCTGATGGGCGACATGCTCGCCCTCCACCCGCACGTACACGGGGGAGGGGATGTGTCGCAGGTCGAAGGGCCGCTCGTCGCGCCAGTACCGGCCGACCGGATTCTCGAAGCCGGCAAGCAGCTCGGCGTCGCTCGGCACGTCTTCCGGGTCGGGGATGCCGCCGGGCATGTCCTGCTGGTGGTCGAACCCGGTGTCGTGGTCTTGGAACGAAGCGATCATCGACAGGATCGGAAGGCCGTCCTGGTACGCCTGGGTGCGGCGCGTCGCGAACGAGCGGCCGTCGTGAATGCGGTCGACACTGAACGTGATCGGCTTGTTCACATCCCCGGGGCGAAGGAAGTAGCCGTGCATCGAATGCACCGACCTGCCCTCAGGGAGCGTTCGCATCGCGGCCACCAGGGACTGTGCGAGCACCTGACCGCCGAAGACGCGGCCGTGGGGCATCCACTGGCTCGGTCCCGTGAAGATGTCCTCGTCGGTGCGGGCGCCGGTGTCGGTCAGATCGAGGGCGGAGAGCATGCCGTCGAGGGGTTGGGTCATGGTGCCTCTCGAGTCTTCAGGTCGTGCCGCTGACGTCGTGTGAGGGCCGTGTCGGCCGTCGCATTCCGTTAGTTTAGACAGCACATGAGTCAGTTCTTCTCCCTGGTCGACACCCTCGCCGTCTCCGACCTTCAGGTGTACCTCTCGCGTGCCGGCCGCGTCGAGGACGGCTCCGTGCGTCTCATCGCCGGGTCGGGTGTGCTGGCGGTCTACACGGCCATCCTCTATCCGCGCAGCCTGCTCGATCACATTCCGACCGTGCTCGGACTGCGCACTTTCGTGACGGATCCCGCGGCGACGTTCGACGCCGTGGTGCCAACACGCTCGTTGCTCGATCGCCTGGCAAGGGCGGCGGATGCCACGCAGCAGCTCACCGACCCGGAGGCGCCGATCGGAATCCGGCTGCCGCTGGAGGTCAGCACCGTGACGTGGGCGGGCATCACCCCGCCGCGTGCAGGCTGGCACCGCGTCGGCGAGACCACGGGTGGCGTGCTCGAGCGTGCGGCGGCAGAGGGCATCGCGGATGTCGCCGAGGCGATCCCCTCCGGCACGGGCGAGCAGCTCGTGCAGCGCGTCCGTGGCGAGGTCTGGAGCAGGCCCATTCCGCAGCTGGAATACGTTGCGGCCGGGGCGGCTTTCGCCGCGCAGTCGCTCGGGTTCGCGGTCGAGCCCGACGAGGTCGTCGGGGTGCACGAGTCCGGGCCGTGGACCAGGCTCACGCTGCGTCGCGGCCACGTGCTGGTGAAGCGTCCCGCCTGGTCTCTCCGCGGCTAGCGGCGCCTCAGCCGGCGTCGGCGATCACACCGCGGGCCGCCTGCCGGCCGGAGAACAGGCATCCGCCGAGGAACGTGCCCTCCAGCGAGCGATATCCGTGCACGCCTCCGCCGCCGAAGCCGCTGACCTCGCCTGCCGCGTAGAGCCCCTGCACGGTCTCTCCCGCCGCGTTCTGCGCCCTGCCGTGCAAGTCGGTCTCGAGTCCGCCGAGGGTCTTGCGGGTGAGGATGTGCAGCTTGACGGCGATCAACGGCCCGGACTTCGGGTCGAGGAACTTGTGCGGGGACGCCACCCTGATGAGCTTGTCGCCGCGGTATCTCCTGGCGGAGGTGATGGCGGCGAGTTGGGCATCCTTCGAGAACCGGTTGTCGAGCTCCCGATCGTGCTCGACGACGCTGCGCTCGATCGCCGCCTCGTCGAACGGGACGTCGGCGATTCCTCTCATGCCGGCCAGGAGCTCGGGCAGCGTCGATGCGACGACGAAGTCGGCGCCGTTCCGCTTGAACGCGTCGACCGGCCCTGGTGCGCCCGATCGCACGCGCTGCAGCAGCAGGCGGATGTCCTTGCCGGTGAGATCGGGGTTCTGCTCGCTGCCCGAGAGCGTGAACTCCTTCTCGAGGATCTTCTGCGTGAGCACGAACCAGGTGTAGTCGTGTCCCGTGGCCTGGATGTGCTCGAGCGTTCCGAGCGTGTCGAACCCAGGGAACAGGGGGGCCGGCAGCCGGTTTCCCTCGGCGTCGAACCAGAGGGATGACGGGCCGGGCAGAATGCGGATGCCGTGGTTCTGCCACACCGGGTTCCAGTTCTGGATGCCCTCCGTGTAGTGCCACATGCGGTCGCCGTTGATCACCCTGGCCCCCGCCTGCTCCGAGATGGCGATCATGCGGCCGTCGACGTGCGCGGGCACGCCGGCGAGCATGCGCTCTGGCGGCCTGCCGAGCCGTTCCGGCCAGTTGCGGCGCACCAGCTCGTGGTTTCCACCGATGCCGCCGGACGTCACGACCACGGCAGGCGCACGGAACTCGAACTCACCGACGACGTCGCGGTTGCTCGCCACGCCGCGGTCCATGTCGTCGGGCGCGAGCACGCTGCCGCGCACACCGACGACACGGTCGTTCTCGACCACGAGCCCGTCGACCCTGTGCCGATGCGCGAGCCTGGCGGAGCCATCCGACTGGCCCTGCTCGACCCGCTGGATGAACGGGGCGAGGAGGCCCGGGCCGGTTCCCCAGGTGATGTGGAAGCGGGGCACCGAGTTGCCGTGGCCGCCCGCGGTGCCACTGCCGCGCTCCGCCCAGCCGACGATGGGGAAGAGCTTCACGCCCTTCGAGCGCAGCCACGCTCGCTTCTCACCCGCCGCGAACTCGAGGTAGGCCTCCGCCCAGCGACGCGGCCAGGCGTCCTCCTCACGGTCGAAGCCCGCCGTGCCGAACCAGTCCTGCCTCGCCAGCTCGAGGGAGTCGTGCACGCCCATCCGGCGTTGCTCAGGGGAGTCGACGAGGAACAGGCCGCCGAACGACCAGAAGGCCTGCCCTCCGAGGGATTGCGGCGGCTCCTGCTCGACGATGAGCACGCGTTTGCCGCCGTCCAGAAGCTCGCTGGCCGCGACGAGGCCGGCAAGGCCTGCGCCGACCACGATGGCGTCATACTCGTTCGCGGCGTCGGGGGTCGCTGGCATCCGGGGTCTCCTTCGATCGGAATGCGGCAGCCGACGCTGATCTCGTCTCGGCATCGGCTACCGAGCAGTATGACTGAGTCAGCTGACCAACTTCGAATCGGCCGACGTTCGCGTCATTCCTCGAAGGTGTTGACCATCGCGTAGGCCGCCCGCTCGAGGTACGACCAGAGCGTCGCCTCGTAGAGCGGCGGCAGCGCGAGCTCGTCCACTGCGGCGCGCATGTGGCCCAGCCATCGGTCCCTGGCGTCCGGGTTCACCTTGAACGGCATGTGCCGCATGCGCAGCCGCGGATGCCCGCGCAGCTCGCCGTACGTCGTGGGGCCGCCCCAGTACTGCTCGAGGAACATCCGCAGGCGGTCCGCCGCGGGGCCGAGGTCTTCCTCCGGGTACATCTCCCGCAGCACGGGGTCGTCCGCGACGCCGCGATAGAACGTGTCGACCAGCCGCTGGAACGTCTCGTGGCCGCCGACCTGCTCGTAGAAGTTGCCGGTCGCGGCCTCACCGCCCTGTGACATGCGCAGGGTGAGGGGAGCCGCGCTCGGCGCGGGGGAGCCGTGCCCCGTCTCCGGCAGCGGCCGCTCGTCGTTGACGGTGCCGTCACCAGCGTCGGTGGGTGTCGTCTCGGTCATTCCTGGCCCTCGTCCTCGTGGTGGTCGCTCTGAAGCCCGTGCTC
>JBQCJQ010000339.1:0-7873 GCA_051952615.1 Humibacter sp. | reverse complement strand
GAATCCGGGTCGTAGCGGTCGGCCAGAGGGCCGTTCTTGATGGCGCAGGAAGAAGATGTATCGCACAGGAAACACGCCCTACCGGGCGTGGCCGGGACCTTCCCGGCCTTGATCTGCTCCCAGGCTTCGCCGAAGGCGGCGCCGATCGCCCCCGGCGTGTGCTCGGCCTGCTCGACGGGCCGAGCCACGGTGCCCTGGCGTTTCATGAAGGCCGCCCCCAGCCGGGCGCGGACGCCGTACTTGACCTCCAGTAGCGCGGCATAGGTCGCGAACTGCGCGACCTCGGCCGGCGGCTTCTTGCTGGTCTTCTTGTCGATGATGACCAACTGGTCGAAGACCGGGTCATGCATGACGATGTCGATGTAGCCCTGGATCTCCACCGGACAGCCCGGCAGCATGCCGGACACGTCCAGTTCGATGGCGGGCACGCCATCGGGCGTGATCCACACCGTGTACGGCGACCGCTGTCGCCAGTCGATCCAGCTCTGGACGAGCTGGGGACCGAGCGTGGACCACACGCCCAGCGGCTCGCTGGGCGAGAAGCGCCACTTGTACTCGTCGGGCTCCTTACGTCGCAGCCCATCGAGCTGCGCATCGAAGCACCTTTCCCAGACGGAGCCGGCGTGGAACGCCTGTTCCACGCAGTTGACCTGCATCCGGTCGTACTTCTCCGTGGCTTCATGCACGGCGGAGCCGATGGCGGTCCAGAGGCTGACGCTCCGCGGAGCGGGCGTCATGTACTTGAGCCACCAGGATTTGGCGCATCGGAGCAACAGCTCCCTGGAGCTGTGACTCAGGTGGGTGATCTGTGACGTCATGCAGCGGCCGCCTTCCTGGGCCGACGCCTCGCCGAGTCGGCCGCGCGACAGGCGCGGCACATGCGCCCGCCCCGGGGCGGCCTGTACGTGTTCTCCTCGTCGTACTCATGCCCCTGCGGGCAGTGGGTCTTGGCGGCGTGGATGGCCCCAGCGGCACAGCGTGGCCCTGGCGGCATTGCCTCCAGATGAAGCGGCGCTACGCAACCAAGCGTGCGGCAGAGGCTCATGACGCGACACTCAGCCGCGACAGCGCCGTACGCCAACTCATACGAGACCCGATGGGCGTAGTCCTTGACCCCGTTGAGTCCGAATCGGCCGTAGCCGTTGGGCTGGATGAAGCCCAGCCACAACATGCAGCCGTCCGTGTTCGGCAGGGCGACCTTTGCCCAAAAGCGGGCCTGGTCCTTCTCGGACAGCTCAGGCAGCCTCTGCGCCATCGGCCCTCCCTTCCTTGTCGGGCCGTGCGATCCAGACCTGGATCACTGGCGTGATCGAAGTGCGGAGGCTGACCTCCGCCGCCGGGAACCACTTCGTGGTCTGCGCCCCGGCGGGCTTGATCTTCATGCGGACGAAGACTCTGTCTTCGGTGTGGGCCACGTAGTGGCCCGCGTGCGCACGGCTGCGGTACCAGACCCAGCCATCCGCCCTGGGCGGATCGGCTGCCGGGAACTCGGGGGCCTGCCTGCGCGCCTCCGGCGCGGCTGCGACGGCCAGCGCGGGGCGCTGGGCATCGAGCACGGCTTCGTGCTCGGCGATCAGCGCCTCTACGGCCGGTTTGGAGTAGCCCGTGGAGCGGGCCATCAGGCCCGCCGAATCACCGAGCCCGCCCGCATGGCGGGTGTGGAAGTAGGCGGCGAGCTGCGCTCGCTCGTCCGCGCTCTTGCGCGCCAGCTCCGCCGTCAGGTGACGGCGGTAGAGGTAGCGCTCGTGCTCGTCGGTGCCACCGACGACGCCGAACTCCTCGCCCCAGCAGTTCTCTCGGCAGAGCAGGAAGGCAGGGCACTCGATGCAGACCTCCTTGGCCGCCTCCCAGGCCGCGCGAGCGGCCTTGCTCGGTGAGTGGCGGACGGAGGCCGCCGCGGGGAAGAAGAAGGTCTTCTCCAGGACCTCCGGACTGAGCGCCCGACACAGGCCGGCATCGAGATCCGGCGGTCTCATGGCTGCTCCGACTGAAAATGCCGGACGAAGGCGGACACACTACTCACGTGCTCGCACGGCAGCCTCAATCCTGGGCTGCCGCTGTTCTTGCAACGATGACTCTCGTAGGCCACTTCCAGGTCACTCAGCGCCTCCCGGCGCCCGCGCTCCTCGGCGGCCTGGATGTGCGGCGCCAGCCGCTCCATCCATTGATCGATGTAGAGGTCTTCGTGTGGGGCGAAGTCCCAGATCGTCTTGCGCAGCTCCGCCCGCCAGGCGGGCTCTTCCTGGCTCATGGCCCTCCTTCGGGCATGCAAAAGCCCACCCCGATGGGGTGGGCCTGTCAGTGGTGTGCGCTAGGGGCGGCTACGGCCGCCAGATCGGTTCGATCAGACGTACATCGAAGGTCCGCTGGCCCTTGCCAGCGGGATGGATCACGACAGCCTCCAGGCTGCGCAGGACCAGGGCGCGCTGCCTGTCCAGGTGCAGCGCGTCGAACTCCTCCAGCGAGCCCACCGTGATGACGGTGGACTGCGCCTTCTCCGCGAGCGCCGCCCGGCGCTCCCGCAGGAGCGCGTCCCTGCGGCGCTCCAGGTCCGGCATAAGCGAGAGCATGACGGACATCGAGACCTTCTTCGCCTTCACGGCCTCCGTCAGCTCGGTGATGTCCGCCATCACCTCGCCCAGCTCCGTCTCGCCGCTCCACGGGGGAATCTCTTCCTCGTCCCGGTACCGCTGGCGAGCCTGGTCGTCCACGACCAGGGTGATGATGAACTGATCGACCTTGACCGCGCTGCGGCTCACGCCGCCGCATCCCTTGCGGGACGCTCCGGAGTCGCAGGCGTACACGGGACGCTTGTTGCCGTTGCGGTCGCGGGCGAACTGCCCGCGCATGGGTTGCGTGCACTTCCCGCATCGGGCGATGCCCGACAGCAGGTAGGACAGCCCGGAGGGCTGCCAGGAGCGCTGTCGCGCGTCCAGGACGCCCTGCACGGCCTCCAGGTGCTCGGCCGTGCAGATCGGCTCCCAGGCGCCCTTCACGGGCGCCCCGTTCTCTTCGAGGATCTGGCCCCGGTAGACCTTGAACCCGGCCAGCGCCGGGTTCGTCAGGATGCGGCGCACGGTGGTGTGCTTCAGCTCCGTGCTGTCCTTGTCCTTGCCGTGGCGACGCCCTTGAGCGTCACGCGGGACAACGTCCCGCGCTGCCCAGTCGTCGCGAATGCGGATGAGCTTGTCTCCGGCGAGCAGGCGCTCGTGCGCCTGAAGGATTTCGGCCTTCGCCGCCTCGTCCACCGTCTTGCCGTCCGGCTGCCAGCCGAAGGGCACGCGGCCGGCGTGCACGAGCGCGCCTTCGCGCGCCAGCTGGAGCTGCTTGCGCTTGACGCGGCGCCCGGTGTCGGCGCTCGCCTTGTTGGCGAACGCCACCATGACCCGCGCCATGGTGCGTCCATCGGCCGTGGACAGATTGATGTCACCCTGAAGGGTGGCGAAGATCAGGCCGGGCATCGTCTCGTAGAGATCGATGACCCGTTCCAGGTCCCGCGGCTGGCGAGCCAGTCGATCGAGGTCATAGGCGACGATCCCGCGGATCTCGCCCGCCTTGAGGTCGGAGAGCATACGCTCGAAGTGCTCGCGCACGACGCCGCGCTGATAGGCGCTCACGTCGTTGTCCTCGTAGACCACCGGCTCCCAGCGGCGTACTGCCGCCAGGGCCGTGCAGTCCTCGCGCTGGCGCGCGACGCCCTTGGCTTCGCCTGCTGCGTCATCGGAGATGCGCAGGTAGATGCCCACCGGTACGGCCACCGGACCCCCCTCGCTAATCGAGGGTGGAAAAGTAGCATCAGCGAGCCTGACAGAACCTTGAAGAGCGCCCATGAGTGTTTAAGCTACGCGCTCTTCGGATTGGTCCGCAATGCGGTCGCGCCTTCCGGCGCGGTAGATGTTCAGCACCTCTCGGCACCAGTCCTCGCTGCGCTCGGGAGCGTTCGCCAGATGCTTCTTCAGCCAGGAGATTGCCTCTTCGCCCGTAGGGCGCTCAGTCATCATCCCACCTCCGGGTCGATGAGGTCGGCGGCGCGGTCCATGGTGATCAGTTCGTAAGCGTCAAGCCCGATGTCCTGCCGTGCCGTGACACGGATCTTCTCCGCCAGCTCGTGGGCGTAGGCGTCCACGAGCTTCTCCATGTCGTTCTGCGACATGTTCTTGAGTCCGTAGACAGACCTGATCAGCGCCTCTCGCGCGCTCATCGCGCCTCCCTTCCGTGCACGGGGCAGGGCCCCGTCTCCACGGGGCCTGCCGATGTCTGGAGCACGCGGTCTCGCGTGCCGCAGTGGCATACGGCGTCGTACGCCACTTCGCCGGCCCAGAGGCCGGCCTCCCAGCGCTGGATGGTCTCGGTGATCCGCGCGAAGCGCGGGTCCACGGCGGCCTCCGGCCGGAAGAAGTCCCACGCGGCTCTGCCGCGCTGGAACGCGGGCGCGAGCATGAAGCGCCCGCTGCCCCTGCCCTTGCGGGCGTCCCAGGCCAGATCCTGGCCTGCCGTGCGGGCGGCTGAGCCGCCTTGTACGGCCTTGAGGAACTTCTCCCGGGAGTCCAGGACTCCCCGGCATGAGAAAGGCCCCAGGACGACCGTGTGAGCGGTCTCTGGGGCCTCCGGGAAGGCGATCTGGCCGACCACCGCGAGGCGGTGAGTCCGGGATCTCACGTCATCGAGAGCGCCGATCACCAGATCGGCGACCTCTTCAGCTGACCGCTGGGAGTTCTCCGGGTCGGCCAGGATCTTCGCGACGGCGTCGTTCTCTTTCTTGCTCACCCCAGTCCTTCCACTGGGCAGCCTGCGCGGAGCTGATGCCGAACACGGCAGCAAGATCACGCACAGTCATGCCTGCGTCATAGGCGAATGACGCCCGGACGTACTTGTCGAGCTTGGCTCGCTCTTCGAGCTGCGCATGGAAGCGCAGCTCATCGGCGATAGCCTGCCGCCGCTCGGGCGGCAGGTCAGGCATGGCTCTGCGGGGCATAAATGCTCCTGGCATGGGCCGTGAGTGAGGGCGATGATCACCCTATGCCCGGTTGGCCGGACATACCAGGAGCACCCCGCGTAGACCTCCGAGGCTTTACCCGCCCTTTACTGTCGCCAGGGGTTTCGATGGAGCCATCGCGGCCCCCAGCGCCGCACGCCGGAGGCGTGGCGGCCCCTGCGGTGCAGCCGCACCCGCTTGCGCAGCACGTAGAGCGCGTCGCCCTTGCGACCGCGCTCACTGTCCGCCGTCAGGCGGATACGCAGGAGGCCCGGAGGGCAGTCGTCGCGCAGTGCGCGACCGTAGAGCGGCAGCCCCCTGCGGGGGGTGCAGAGGACTGCCGCACCGGCGGGGATCATGCGCCGGCCTCCCGGCCGGTTATCGCGGGCAGTACGGCCGTCTTGAGCCAGTCCGCGGCGTCCCGGCCGCCCCGACCAAGGTCGCTCAGGCGGTCGCACCCGGCATGCACCTCGCCGGTGAACTCGTTCATCCATTCCCAGCGGACACCGAGGCTGTCCAGCCACTGGCCGAGGCGGGCGACGTACTCGGCGTGCAAGTCACCGCAGCCGTACCCGCGGTCGTCGCTGTACCCGTACGCGGTGTCGAACGAGACGGTGAGCCAGTTCGCGCGGCGATACGTGTGGTTGCCGTCGCACGGCCCCCACTCGGACACGTAGTCCTCACTGCCGGGCATGTTGCAGTCGTCGTCGTGTGCGGCGGCCTGCTCGGCGGTGATGCGAGGCGCGCCGGGCCGGTAGTAGATCATCAGCCACGCGGGCAGGCCCTGCCCGGGGTCGTTGCTGAGGACGCGCTGCCCCTCGTCGGCGAACCGTTCGCTGTCGCTGTAGGTGTGGCGGTCCTCGGCGCCGATCAAGGCGCGGCAGAACGCGAACACGTCCTGCGGTGATACGGGGTCCAGTACGTAGACGCGCGTGTCGAGCGTCATGCGCTCTCCTCCGGCTCCGCCGGAGCCTGGTCGGCCTGCGCCCTGCGGCGCAGGATCTCGGCCCTCCAGAGGCCGTTCAAGGTGGCGAACTCGCCACCCTGATCACGCCCGCCGGGCGTGTTGAAGCCGTGGGCTTCGTAGTCGTCGCCTTCGTCGGCCAGCCCCAGCGACTGTGTCGCCTGGTACCAGTACCCGCCCAGGTTGTGAGCCTGGGCGTACTGCGCCGTCATGCAGACGGCGCCGTCCTTGATGTCCAGCCTGTCGAGGTCGATTTCCGTGGCCCAGTTGGGCCACTTCTCGTCCATCAGCGCGATGCCGCGCGCGACGCGCGCCGCGTAGTCGATCTCCTCGGGCATATGTCCCGTCCTCTCCATTCGGGCGTGAAAACGGGCGCCCCCCGGCAAGGGGGCGCCCGTCGCCTGCGTGCCTCCAGCCCGATTTGAACGGGCGACCTCGCAGACGGGCCTACGGCCCGAATGCGCGCTCTGACCTCTGAGCTATGGAGGCGCCACCTACCCGCCGCCCTTCCCGGGCAGCCTGAGGGCTGCCCAGCGGCGCCGTACGGTGGCAGGTCATGAAGAAGCCCCCGCCTTCGGGCGGGGGCCAGTGCGCCGACCGGCTAGCGCCGACGCGGCGGTGGTGCGGGGTCCCGCTCCTCCGGAGCGGGTTCGGGCGCCTCCGGCGGAGGCGAGTACGGCGAGCACTCGCCGCAGACGGTGCACGCCCAGCGATTGTGCAAGCCGTCCACCTTCGCGCCACAGCGCGTGCACACGTGCTCAGTCCAGTACTGCTCCACGTTGCCCATGCGCTATCGCGCGTGGACTGGCTGTGCGGCTGTGCCGGTGCGCCAGCCGCACGAGTTGGAGCAGCGCCAGCTGCCGTCAGGGTTCTGCGTGGCGCTGGCGCCACAGCTGGGGCAGTTCATGGTCATCACCTCTGGCAATGAAGTCCCGGCCCCTGGCTGGGGCCGGGCGGGATCAGACCTGGAGTTCCTTCGCGAACTCCAGGAACGCGCTCCATTCGGAGCGCTCGAACTCCAGGATGGGCCCTGTCGGGCCCTCCTTGCCGTCCCTCACGCCGACCGAGCCGGCGGCCGGTCGGGCGACGAACACGCAGTTCTCCGGGTTGGAGTACGACGACTTCAGGAAGTCGGCTCCGTGGTGGCTTCCGAGCGTGAGCACAGGGACAGCTCCTCCTTGATGTACTCCCATGAGTCGCGCGTGCTCATGGCACGCGCGGTCATGTCGGAGTACGCGGCCTTGAGACGACGGATGTCGTCCTCGGCGACGCTATACCAGCCGCCGATGACTGTCTCCAGATGCGCGACGGTCGGCCCGGGGTCGAGGAAGAAGAGCGAGAACGGCTCGGCCACCACCGGGATCGGGCTGTCCTCGGGCATCACCTGCACGATGATGTTCGGGTAGTTCTGCGACAGCTCGCACAGGTGGCGCAGCTGGTCCGCGTGGCTGTGCGCGTTCATCAGGGGGCGGCGGATCGCCGCCTCCCCGATGATGAACCACGCCACCAGGGGCGTGGGCTCCAGCAGCGTCGCCCTGCGGGCGTAGAACTGCTCGTTGCGGCGCCTGCGGCGCTCCACCAGGTGTCCGAGTTCGGACACGTCCATGTCGGGCGTGTGCGCCTTTATGGCGCCCGCGGCGTACGCGGGCGTCTGGAGCAGGCCCGGGATCACCTCCGGTGACCACGCGCGGTACTGGAGGGTGCAGGAGTCCAGATCCGCGAGGCGGTCAACCGCCTCCGGACCCAGCCCTCCGGACACGCGGCCGGTGCCGCGCTGGTCCTGCGCTCGTAAGGCTTGCAGCGCGCGCTTGGCGCGCATGTCCTGTCTGTTCATGGCTCCCTCTCCAGAGCGTGAACTGTCAGTGTGGCGCACGTCACCGTGCGCTGTCTCCCTCTCCATTCGAGTGATGGGCCCTGCCCCCTGGAGAGGTAGG
>JBQCJQ010000338.1:0-3936 GCA_051952615.1 Humibacter sp. | reverse complement strand
GGGACCCCCGCCGCGGCCGACCCTCCCGCGATTTTTTTGCTGTTCCTCTACGCCTATGCGGTCGGCTTCGAGCACGATCATGGCCGAGGCGTTCGGCACGTCGACGCCGACCTCGATGACCGTCGTGGCAACGATCAGGTCGAGGGTTCCCGCGGCGAACGCGAGCATGACGGAGTCCTTCTCGTCCGCGCTCATCCGACCGTGCAGCGCAGCGACTCGTGCGCCGGCCAGGCGCGGGTCGGCCTGCACGGCTGCGAGGGTCTGCTCGACAGAGGCGGCGGGTGCCGTCGGCGCGGATTGCTCCGTTGCGTCATCCGCTTCGCCGCCGAGCTCGTCGTCCTCCGCCTCTTTGGCGGTGATGGCGGGGCACACCACGAACACCTGATGGCCTGCCGCGATCTCCTCGGCCGCGCGCTCCCACACCCGTGACTCCCAGCGGGGGTGCTCCGCGAGCGGAACGACGAAGCTCTCGATGCGTTGCCGCCCGGCGGGCAGCTGCGCGATGGTCGACACGTCGAGGTCGCCGAACACCGTCATCGCGACGGTGCGCGGAATCGGCGTCGCGGTCAGCACGAGCTGGTGCGGCGGCGACGACGCCTTGGCGCGCAACGCGTCACGCTGCTCGACGCCGAAGCGGTGCTGCTCGTCGACGACGATGAGACCGAGGTCGAAGAACGACACGTTGTCGTTCAGCAGCGCATGCGTGCCGACGACGATCTGCGCCTGGCCGCTGATGGCGCGCAGCATGGCCTTCTTGCGCTCCGACGCGGTGAGCCTGCCGGTGAGGAGCGTGGGCATCAGGTCGGCCGAGAGGTCGGGGCCGAGAGCCGCGACGATCGATCTGAGGTGCTGCGAAGCGAGCACCTCGGTCGGCGCAAGGAAGGCGGACTGGCCTCCGTTGTCGGCGACCTGCAGCATCGCCCGCAGCGCGACGACGGTCTTGCCGCTGCCCACCTCGCCCTGCACGAGCCGATTCATCGGAACCGGCTGGCTGAGGTCGTCGGCGATCTGGTCGCCGACCGCCCGCTGGTCTTCGGTGAGACGGAAGGGAAGCGCAGCATCGAACCGGTCTGCATACCTGCCCGGCACCGGCTTACGTGCCGTCGCCGCCGTCTCACGCAGCCGGGCACGCTCCTGCAGGAGTGCAGCCTGCAGCACGAAAGCCTCCTGATAGCGGAGCGTGTCGCGGGCCTTTCGCCAGTCGGCGTCGTCGGCGGGAGTGTGGATGCCCGTGAGCGCGACCCTGAATCGCTCCAGCCGATGCTCGGCCGCGATCTCCGGTGGCACAGGGTCATCCGCATCGCGCAGCTTGGGCAGCACCTCCTCGCGGATGACCTTCGCGATCTTCCAGCTCGCCAGCGTGGAGGTCGCGGGGTAGATCGGGATCGGCTGGATCTGCCACGCCTGCACGGACGGCCCCGAGGTTCCCGCGGGTCCGTCCGTGTCCTCGAAGAGCTCGTAGTCGGGATGGGTGAGCTGCCAGGCTCCCTTGTAGCGGTTCACCTTGCCGGCGAAGATGCCGCGACGGCCGGGGACCAGCTCGTTCTCGCGCCACTTCTGATTGAAAAAGGTCAACGAGAGAGTTCCGGTGCCGTCGGAGATCACCGCCTCGACGATGGTCCCGTGGCGCTGCCGCATGGGCCGGGTGGAGCAGTGCTTCACCTCGGCGACGATGGTCACGTCCTCGTCGGTCGGCAGGTCTGCCAGGGCGGTCAGCTCGCCACGGTGCGCGTACCGGCGTGGGTAGTGCGTCAGCAGGTCGCCGACTGTGCGATACCCGAAGGCTCGTGTGAAAAGCGCCGCCTCCCGCTCGCCGAGCAGTGTCCGCAGCGGCGTGTCGAGGCCGATCCCTCGGGATGCCGTGCCGCCGCTCGTGGACGACGCGCCGGACTCCCCTAGGAGTTCCGAAGGCGACCGCGGCATGAACCCAGGCTACAGACGACTGAGCCGGGAGCAGAGCGAGCTTGCTCGTTCTGCCGAGGCGATGGAGTCTGTTGAGCGCGCAGCGCGAACAGACGACTGAGCCGGGAGCAGAGCGAGCTTGCTCGTTCTGCCGAGGCGATGGAGTCTGTTGAGCGCGCAGCGCGAACAGAGCAGGCGACCGACACGCTCGTGCGCGGCTTCATCGCGTCGCGCGATGGGCCTGGTACGAGCCGACGGTCGCACGCGACGCTGGTCGCGCTACACCAATCGGCATCCGCTACAGCCTTTTCGTGTAGCGGATGCCGGAAGGCGTAGCGCGCGGTCGGCGGGTGTAGCGTGTGCCGATTTGTGTGGCGGATATCTGACCACAAACGCGGCCGATACCCTCGAACACATGACGCGCATCGTGTCCGGATTCGCCGGGTCGCTGAGCCTTGCCGTGCCCCGGTCCGGCACTCGGCCCACGAGCGACCGGGTGCGCGAGGCGATCTTCTCCTCTCTCGACGCGATGGATGCCGTGCACGGCATGAACGTTCTCGACCTGTATGCCGGCTCGGGTGCGCTCGCGCTGGAGGCGGTGAGCCGCGGCGCGGCATCCGCGGTGCTCGTCGAGCAGAACGGGCAGGCAGCCGGCGTCTGCCGGGCGAACGCCGCTGCGGTTCTGAAGGCGAGCGAGCGAGCGCGCACCGGCATCCGTCCGCGCGTTGACGTTCGTCAGACCTCCGTGCGCTTGTACCTCGCGCAACCGGCAGGTCTATCGTTCGACCTCGTGTTCCTCGATCCGCCGTACGACGTCTCCGACGAGGAGCTGAGCGGCGTGCTGTCCGCGCTGGTTCCTCGACTGCGCGAGGACGCGCTCGTCGTCGTGGAACGCAGCGCGCGCTCTCCCGAACCGCACTGGCCGGATGCGCTCGAGCTTGTTCGCACGAAGTCGTACGGCGAGACCGCGGTGTGGTTCGCTCAGCCGGCGGCGCCGTCCCAACCGGAGTAGGGGTCCCAGCCGAGGGCGCCGTCGTATGGATGCCCGTCCACGCTCACGAGCGCGCCCCGCTCCCCGGACGCATTCGACAGCACGACACCGATCGCACGGAACGGCGCCGGCAGCGCGGCATCCGAGGGGAAGCAGGCCAGGAGCGCGTGGTCCTCTCCCCCGGCAAGCGCCAGCGCGGAGTCGTCGCCCAGCGCGTCCGAGCGCAGGTCGATCCGTACGGCCGACGCCTCTGCAATGCGGCTCGCGTCGAGCGCGAGTCCGTCGCTCACATCGAGCATCGCGGTCGCGCCCGCCTCGGCAGCGGCGACTCCCGCGGCGATCGGCGGCTGCGGGCGACGCTGCACGGCCACCTCGGGAACGCGAGCCGCCACGTCGGTGGCGAGGCGGGCATCCGGTGTCCCGTCGGTGTCGACCGCATCGGCGAACAGCGCTCGCAGACCACGCGCAGCACGACCCAGCGTTCCGGCCACCGCGACCACGTCTCCGGGACGGGCGCCGGAGCGGAGCACGGGGCGACGCCCCTCGAGGTCGCCGAACGCGGTCACGGCGATGGTGAACGCCTCTGACACGGAGAGATCGCCGCCCACCACCCCGCAGCCCGGTGCGAGAGCTTCGCACGCATCCCGGAAGCCGTCGGCCACGGATTCGAGCACGCCGACCGGCGTGTCCGTCGGCGCGGCGATCGCCACCACGAGCCCAGTGGGTCGCGCACCCATAGCAGCGACATCCGCGAGGTTGGTGGCGGCCGCCTTCCAGCCGATGTCGGTCGGCGACGACCATGCCCAACGGAAGTCCGGGCCGGCGATCATCATGTCGGTCGTCACGACGTACCGGCCATCGGGCGCCGCGAGCACCGCTGCGTCATCGCCGGGCCCGACGATCGTCGCCGACGACTCCGGGAGTCGCGGGAAGATGCGGCGCAAGGTGGCGATCTCGCCCACGGATGCGACGGTGTCGGCATCCCTCGACATCACGTCGCCGGACTGAGAGTGGTCGCTGTCAGCACGCGTCCCGCGCTCAGA
>JBQCJQ010000337.1:0-4311 GCA_051952615.1 Humibacter sp. | reverse complement strand
TGCGCCGTGGTGAGCACACTGCCTGCGCCGATCACGGCGTCGGTGGTGCGGGCCCTGGTGATGTGCGACTCCACGTCGGGCGTCGTGTAGGTGAACTCGATCGCGTGGATGCCTCCGGCGACGAGCGTCTCGGCGAGCGCGGCGGCATCCGGGATGACGCTCGCCCTGATCAGCGCCATCGCCCGGTCGTCGCCGATGATGTCGATCCTGGGCATGAGTGCACAGTATCGTCCGCCACCGACAGCCGCGCCATCCCACCCGCAAGCCCACTCATCCCCGCGCTGAAAGTTCTTCCCCTCCCCGCTGCCGAGAATCGGAGAATTGCGCCCCGCCGCGGCGTGTCACAGGGTTCCGACAGCGCGTCGCGGCAGATCTCCGAAATCCGGCAGGACACGGGCTGGCCAGGGTGGGTTGGGTGGTCGGCTCTAAGAGGCCAGCACCGCTCTGGCCGCACCGACCTCGGCGCCGATCGGGCCGAGCAGGCCCTCGTCGGGCAGGTCGACCGGGGTCGGCGAACGGCGGGTGCGGATGGCGTCGGCGAGGTCATCCAGTGCTGTGACGATGCCGGCGACGGCGTCAGGGTCGGCCTGCTGTCGTGACTGCGCGGCGTTGACCGCGGTGGAGGTGATCGCGTCGGTGACCCGCTCGAGGGAGACGATCTGCGGCCACCATGCTGCGGCGGAGGTGCTGATCGGAGGCGGCTCGGCGAGGGTCTGCTGCACGAGGGTGCGCAGGTCGGAGAGCCTGCGGTAGGTGGTGCGGCGCGCGGCGTAGCGGTCGCGGGCTCCCGTGTCGGGAGGTGCGAGCGCGACGGTGAGGTATCCGGCGACGTCACCGACGACATCCGCGACCCTGCTGCCCAGCTGACGCGCCGACCGCCACGTCGACGGCCAGGGGAGATATCCCACCACGATCACGATGACCGAGCCGATGAGGGTGTCCGTGACCCTGCTGATGATGAGCCCGACGTCACCGCGGTGGGTGAGGTCGAGCAGGATGACGATGACGGGCGTGATGAAGGTGGAGAACAGGCCGTAGTTGCGGCGGATGGCGATGGGCATCGCACCCGCGAACACCGCGAGCGCGACCACCTGAGGCCACCCGAGCGGCAGTGCGACGACGACGACCGCACCGATCAGCACGCCGACGACGGTGCCGAGCCCGCGCTGCACCGCCCTGGCGAAGACCGAGCCGAAGTCGGGTTTCATGACGACGGCGACCGTGAGGGTGATCCAGTACGGGCGTTCGAGCGGGAACAACACGCTCACGGCCTCGGCGACCGCCACGCAGAGCACAAGGCGCAGAACGGCCGACCACGTCTCGCCACCGCTGGAGAGATGGTCGTAGATCGACCGCAGCCGCTCACGTCCGGTGCGGCGGGGCAGGCCGATCGAGTCCGGGCGCTGGATCGCCACGGTCGTCGTCGCTGGGTCCTCGCCCGCGAGCAGCGAGCCGACCAGCCTCAGGGATGACGACAGCGCGGCACGACCCGGCGTCGAACGGTCGGGCTGCGGCACCACGGGAGGCGGTGCGTGCTGTTCTTCGATGGATCTGGCGATCGACCGCAGCGCGTTCGGCACCTCCGCCGGCACGGGCGCCCCTTCCGCGACGATCGTGGTGACGGCTTCGACGATCGGGGTGGCGGCGTTGAGCAGCGTGACCACGCTGCGCCATCGGGGGTCCCGGCCGGCGAGGTTCGTGCGGGCGGCGATCATCAGGTCGTACGCATCGTTGAGCGCGGTGGTCACGTCGCGGCGCGCCTGGTCGGCCGAGCCGGTGCCTGCGGCGTCGAGCTGTGCGGCGATGGCGAGATAGACCCTCGCTACGGCGTGCCGTTCGGGTGCGCGGGTGCGACCGCCGCCGATCGCGATGGCGATGCCGGTGAGCGCGAGCCGCCATCCTGCGCCGACGAGGAAGACCAGCGGCGTGAGCCAGATGGGATGCAGCCCGAAGTCGATGCCCGATCCCACGATCGAGTAGATCAGGAACTGCAGTGCGGCTTGCGACGCGTTGGCGCTGATGACGCCCGCGATGCCCGACACCAGTGCGGCAGCAGTGACGACGATCAGGGTGGCGGCCTCGTTGCCGAACACCAAGGATCCGATGGTCAATCCGACCGCCGCCGAGACCGAGGTCATCAGGATGCGCCGGAAGCGGTCGACACCCGGTCCGCCGCGGTCCGACACCGACGCGATCAGGGCGCCCATGGAGATCAGCACCCCGAATCCGAGCGCAGACGCCCCCAACGCCGGATCGCCGGCCATCAACGCCAGGGCGACCCCGACCGGAGTCGCGACGGCGACGGCGGTGAGCACGGCAAGGTCCCACGGGATCGGGGCTTTCCGCGGCCGCACCAGCTCACGAACCCAGGAGCTGCTCGGCGCTCCCGGCGGTGACGACATGGTGCTCACGGTACGCGTTCGAGGGGTGCTCACCGCGCCAGCGCGCGCAACGCCCACAGGATCGTCGCGAGATCGACCGCCTCCTGCAGCAAGGCGCCGACAATGGCAGGAATCACGCCGAAGACCGCGATCAGCATCAACACCACACTCAGGGCAATGCCCAACCAGATGCACTGCAGTGCGATGGATGTCGTGCGGCGCCCGATCTCGATCGCCCTCGCCGTCTTGCCGATGTCGTCGACCATCACCACGACATCGGCCGACTCGCTCGCGGCGGTCGACCCGCGGGCCCCCATCGCGACGCCGACATCGGCCGAGGCGAGAACGGGCGCGTCGTTCACGCCGTCGCCGACCATCATCACAGGCCGTCCGGGCAACCCGCGCACAAGCCGCACCTTGTCGGCGGGCAGGCAGTCTGCCTGGACGTCGTCGATACCGACCTCTGTGGCGATGTGCAACGCTGTCGTGCGCTGGTCGCCGGTGAGCATGACGAACGAGCGCACGCCGAGCCGGCGCATCCGCTCCACGGTCGATCGGGCGTTGTCGCGTACCCGATCCGCCATCACCACTTCGCCGGCGTAGCGTCCATCGACGGCCGCGTACACCGAGCTACGGCCCTCGGTCGGCTGAGGGTCGTTCACCGCGGCGCCGAGGTCCTCGATGAACGAGCGCTTGCCGACGGCGACCTTTGCGCCGCCGATCGTCGCCTCGACCCCGTTGGTGGCCACCTCCCGTGCGTCCGTCGAAGGCACGAGTTCGATTCCCCTGTTCACCGCCTCGTCGAGCACCGACCGCGCCAGCACGTGCGACGAATACTGCTCGGCACTCGCAACGGATGCCAACAGCCTCGTCTCCGACATCCCCGTGGCCGGGCGCACGGCAACGACCTCCGGCGTTCCGCCCGTGAGGGTGCCCGTCTTGTCGAATGCGACGGTGCGGATGCGCGACAGCTGTTCGAGGGTTCCCCCCGACTTCACGATCACGCCGTCGCGCGCACCGCGGCTCATCCCGGAGATGAAGGCGACCGGTGCGGCGATCAGAAGGGGGCACGGGGTCGCGACCACCATGACCTCGGCGAAGCGCACGGGATCGCCGCTCACCCACCACCCGAGGCCCGCGATCGCGATGGCGAGCACGGTGAACGGCACGGCGTACCGGTCGGCGAGACGCACCATCGGCGCGCGTGACTCGCTGGCTTCGGAGACCAAACGCACCACCTGCTGGTACTGGCTGTCGGCGGCACGCGCGTCTGCCCGGATGGTGATCGCGGTTCGGCCGTTCACCGCGCCGCTGAGAACCCGGCCGCCGCGCTCGATGTCGACCGGCAGGCTCTCGCCGGTCAGCGAAGACTCGTCGAGTGACGCCGTCTCGCTCAGCAGGGTGCCGTCGACCGGAACGACTTCGCTGGGCCGAACGAGAAGGGTATCGCCGATGAGCACGTCCCCGATCGGGACCTCGACGATGCTGCCCGCGGCATCGGTGCGATGCGCAACGACCGGGCTGTGCTCCAGCAGTGATCGCACGGCCGAGCGTGCCCGGCGACTTGCATAGTCCTCCAGCGCCTCACCGCCGGACAGCATGAGCACGATCACGAGGGTCGCCCAGTACTCGCCGACCAGGATCGTGCTCACGATCGCCAGGATCGCGAGCACATCGATGCCGACGTGTCCCGAGCGCAGGCTGCGGAGCATGCTCCAGAACTGCATGCCTGCGATGACCAGGCCGAACCCGCTCACCAGCCACTGCGCACCGACCTGCCATCCGGAAAGCTGCAGCGCGCCAGCCACGATGCCGACGGCGACGGCGACCGCCACAACCGGGTAACGGCGCACGAAGCGCCCGGCCCGACGCGCATTTCGGGACCACCCCATGGGGTCAGTCTCGCATCGGTCAGGACGTGAGTACACGC
>JBQCJQ010000336.1:0-3587 GCA_051952615.1 Humibacter sp. | reverse complement strand
GTCATCGCGTTCCTCTTCCTGCAGAAGTGGATCTACAAGGGCCTCGTCGCCGGAGCAGTCAAGTGAGCATCACCACCGATCCCCGCACCCTCTCCTCCCGTCCCGTGCACCGTGCACTGACCGACGGCTGGTCGCTCGTGGCGGCATCCGGGCCGGCACCGGAGGACATCGCAGGGCGGGTCGTCCCCGCGGTGGTGCCCGGCGTCGTCCACACCGATCTGCTCGCCGCGGGTCTCATCCCGGATCCGTACCTCGACGACAACGAGTCGGCCCTCGCGTGGATCGGCCTGGTCGACTGGAGCTACGAGACGACGATCACCACGACGGAGGCCGAGCTGGCGGCCGCTGTCCGCCACGATCTGGTGTTCGACGGCGTCGACACCGTCGCGTCGATCTGGCTCAACGGCGTGCTGCTCGCGGAGGTCGCCAACCAGCACCGCTCCTACCGGTTCGATGTCACGCGGCTGCTGACCGCGGGCGACAACCGCCTCGTCGTGGCCTTCCGCAGCCCGGTGCGCGCCGCGAACGAGCAGTCCGTGAAGCTCGGGGTACGCCAGCGCCCCTATCCGCTGCCGTACGAGGCGATCCGCAAGTCCGCCTGCAACTTCGGGTGGGACTGGGGGATCGCGACGTTCACGAGCGGACTGTGGCGGCCCGTCCGCCTGGAATCCTGGTCGCGTGCCCGCCTCGCCGAGGTGCGGGTCTCGGCAGAGCCTGTTGGTGACGGCGGCCGCGTCACCGCGGCGGTTCGCGTCGAGCGCGCGTCCGACGTGCCACTCGACGTGTCGGTCGAGATCGCCGGCGTGCGCACGACCGCGACCATCGCGGCGGGAGAGGCGGAGGCATCCGTCGCCGTCGAGCTGGATGCCGTCGACCGCTGGTGGCCGGTCGGCTATGGTGCGCAGGCGCTGTACGACGTGACCGTGTCGCTCGCGACCGACGGTGAGGTGGTCGACGAGACCCGCCGTCGTGTGGGCTTTCGCGAGCTCGAGTGGAACACGGATGCCGACGCCGACGGCTCCCGGGCGTTCCAGCTGGTCGTGAACGGGGTGCCGGTCTTCGTCAAGGGCGTGAACTGGATCCCCGACGACGCCCTACCGGTGCGGGTGGACCGTGCCCGCTACGAGCGCCGGCTCACCCAGGCGCGGGACGCGAACCTCAACCTCATCCGCGTGTGGGGCGGCGGCCTGTACGAGTCCGACGACTTCTACGAGGTGTGCGACGAACTCGGCCTGCTCACGTGGCAGGACTTCCTCTTCGCGTGCGCCGCGTACGCGGAGGAGGAGCCGCTCCGCTCCGAGATCGAGGCGGAGGCGCGCGAGAACGTCGCGCGCATCGGCCATCACGCATCGCTCGCGCTGTTCACGGGGAACAACGAGAACCTGTGGGGCTACGAGGACTGGGGCTGGCAGGAGCTGCTCGACGGCAAGACCTGGGGCGCGCATTATTACTACGAGTTGCTCCCGGGCATCGTGTCGGAGTTGGCGTCGCACGTCCCGTATGCACCGGGGAGCCCGTTCAGCCCCGGCGGCGGTTGGGACGGCGCGGCCCAGACCGGCCCGCACCCGAACGACGAGAAGCACGGGACCATGCACCTGTGGGAGCAGTGGAACCGCGAGGACTGGCCGGCGTACCGCGGCTTCCGTCCGCGCTTCGTGGCCGAGTTCGGCTGGCAGGGGCCGCCCGCCTGGTCGACGCTCACCCGGGCGGTCAGCGACAACCCGCTGACGCCGGAGTCGCCGGGCATGATCGTGCATCAGAAGGCGATGGAGGGCAACGTCAAGCTCAGCCGCGGCCTCGTGAAGCACTATCGCATCCCCGAAGACATGGAGACATGGCACTGGGCGATGCAGCTCAACCAGGCCAACGCCGTCTCGTGCGCGCTGGACTGGTTCCGCGCCCACGCGCCGTTCACCGCGGGTGCCGTGGTATGGCAGCTGAACGACTGCTGGCCCGTCACGTCCTGGGCGGCGATCGACGGCGATGGCCGTGAGAAGCCGCTGTACTTCGCGCTGAAGAACAGCTTCGCGCCCCGCGCGGTGACGATCCAGCCGCTCGAGTCCGGGCTGTCGGCCGTGCTCACCAACGAGCGCGCCGATGCGTGGAAGGGCGAGCTCGTCGTGACCCGGCGCAGCTTCGAGGGAAGCATTCTGGCCGAGCAGCGGGTCGTGATCGACATCGCCCCCCGGTCGACGCAGAGCATCGAGATCGAGGCTGATGCCGCGACCGCCGGCGACGCCGCTGCGGAGCTGATCACGGCCGACGCTCCGGGTGCCCGCGGCGTGTGGTTCTTCGCCGAGCCCCGCGACAGCGCGCTGCCCGCGGCCCGGACCGTGGTGTCGACCACGCCGGTCGACGGCGGAGTGGACGTGACCGTGAACGCCGGCTCTCTCGTGCGCGATCTGACGCTGCTCGTCGACAAGGTCGACCCCGCGGCTCGCGTCGACTCGGGCCTCGTCACCCTGCTCCCCGGCGAGTCGCACACGTTCCACGTGACTGGCACGGCGGTGACGGATGCCGCCGCCTACGCCGCGCCCACCGTCCTTCGGTCCGGGAACCAGCTGGTGGCGAACGCGTGAGCGTCGGCATCCCGGCAGCGGAACTGCTGCGAGAGCCCGTCTGCGGCATGACCTGGGGGTGGGTGGGGACCCGCGGCACGTGGGCGACGCCCGCCGCCGCGGACTCGATGCGCCTCATGGCAGACCACGGCGTGAACTGGACGGCCCTCGCCTATGCGGCCGAACAGGCCACCGCGTTCTCGACCGACATCCCGTTCGGGAGCGAGCCGACGGTGACCGACGACGAGATCGTGTGGGCGATCCGCGAGGCGCACAGTCTCGGGATGAAGGTGTGCCTCAAGCCCGTGGTGAACGTCGCGGACGGCACCTGGCGTGCCTTCATCGGCTTCTTCGACTGGGATGTGCCGAACGAGCCCAGCTGGACGCAGTGGTTCGCGTCGTACTCGCGATTCATCGTCCATGCCGCACGGATCGCCGAGGCCGAAGGCTGCGAGATGCTCTGCATCGGCTGCGAGATGGTCCGCGCTGACGGCCAGGAGGCGCACTGGCGGGCGCTCGTCGCGCAGGTGCGCGAGGTGTACTCGGGTCCCATCACCTACAACTGCGACAAGTACCAAGAAGACCGCGTCACCTGGTGGGACGCCGTCGACGTTATCTCGTCAAGCGGGTACTACCCGATCGACCAGTGGGAACAGCAGCTGGACCGGATCGCACCGGTGGTCGAGGCATCCGGCAAGCCGTTCTTCTTCATGGAGGCGGGGTGCCCCTCACGGGAGGGTTCGCCTGCGCTGCCCAATGACTGGAACCTCGCCGGCGCCCCGTCCGGCGATGAGCAGCTCCGGTACTACGAGGAGATGTTCCGGGCGTGCCGTTCCCGTGACTGGGTGGGCGGTCTCATGCTGTGGGACTGGCCTGCGGCGCTCTATCAGCCAGACGCCGCGGTCGACAACGACGACTACTGCCCGTACGGCAAGCCCGCCGCCCCCTACATGAAGGCCCAGTACGCGGCCTGGAAAGACGAGACACGATGACCGCGCCCACCGTGACCGGGGTGCGGCTTGCCGTCGA
>JBQCJQ010000335.1:0-5108 GCA_051952615.1 Humibacter sp. | reverse complement strand
TGCCCGGCGCAGCAGCTCGTCTCGCTCGCGTTCGTTCTCGCTGAGGGCCGCCGCCTCCAGAAAGGCGGTTCGTGCCTCTGAGAGCCTGCCGAGCCGCTCGAGCAGGTCGCCTCGAACGGCAGGCAGGAGCGGGTAGCCCTTGAGGGCCTTCGCGGCTTCGAGGGGTTCGATGGCCTCGAGTCCGGCATCCGGCCCGTATGCCATGCCGATGGCGACGGCGCGGTTCAGCTCGACGACCGGCGAGGGCATGCGAGTCGCCAGCGCATCGTACAGGCCCGCGATCTGCTCCCAGTCGGTGTCGTCGGCGGTCGCGGCCCTGGCATGGCACGCCACGATGGCCGCCTGCAGGGCATAAGGCCCGCGTGTGCCGCCCAGTGCGTCCGCGCGACGAAGAGCCGACAGTCCGTGCGCGATGAGCAGCCGGTCCCATCTTCTGCGGTCCTGTGCCGCGAGGGGTATCGCGGAACCGTCTGCCGCGCGCCGCGCCGCGAACCGTGACGCGTGCAGCTCCATGAGCGCGACGAGGGCGTGCGTCTCGGCATGCTCGGGAACCAGCTCGGCGAGCACGCGGCCGAGTCGCATCGCGTCTTCTGCGAGCATCGGGCGCATCCACTCGGCCCCGGCCGTCGCCGCGTATCCCTCGTTGAACACGAGGTACACGACCTCGAGCACCGAGCCGAGCCTTTGGTCGAACTCGCTCCTGTCGGGCACCTCGAAGGGAACCTTGGCGGCGCTGAGGGTGCGCTTCGCCCTGGTGATGCGCTGTCCGATGGTCGCGGACGGCACCAGGTAGGCGCGTGCGATCTCCTCGACCGAGAGCCCGCACAGCACGCGAAGCGCGAGCGCGACCCTGGACTGTGCGGGGAGCACGGGATGGCAGCACACGAAGACCAGACGCAGCAGATCGTCGTCGATGCGCGTCTCGTCGGGTTCGGGCGGCTCGTCGTCTCCGCCGTCCGCGGCAGCGATCATCGCGTACTTCTCGGCGGCCCGTTCCTCCCGCCGCCACGCGTCGATGGCACGCCGCTTCCCGACGGAGGTGAGCCAGGCCGCCGGGTTGCGCGGAATGCCCGAGCGCGGCCACGACCGCAGAGCCTCGACGAGGGCATCCTGCGCGAGATCCTCTGCGCGTCCGAGGTCGCCGACCATCCTGGCGAGCGTCGCGATGACCTTCGCGGCCTCTAGGCGCCACACGGTCTCGATCTCCTGTCGCACGGCCGTGATCGTGGCACGACCGCCTTCACCTGCGAAGGCATCGGCATCGTCATCCGCGTCGAGCTTCATGCCGTTCGGCTCTCGCCCGTCTTCTCGCGCCATTCGACTTCCTGCTGAACGTACGCGTTGTCCTGGTCGAAGTCTGCGAGCTCGAGCACGCGACGCACCTCGATGCGTCCTGACGTGAGGGGAACCCGTCGTGCCCACTCGATCGCCTCGTCGCGCGAGGCGACCTGCAGAATCCAGAAGCCGGAGATCAGCTCCTTCGTTTCGGCGAACGGTCCGTCGGTGACGACGGGCGGCTCGTCGGAATACTCGACGCGTGCGCCGGTCGAGCTCGCCTCGAGCCCTTCACCTGCAAGCAGCACACCGGCTTTGATCAGCTGCTCGTTGAACGCGCCCATCGCGTTCAGATCGGCCGTGTCGGCGGCCGCACCGCTCTCGGTCTCAGCGGATGCCTGCAGCAACAGCATGTACTTCATGTCGTCTCTCCCACGTCGTGCGGATCGTGCGGGCTTGTGCCCACACCTTCACGTCGAACGGATGTCACGGAATCCGACACCGACGCCTGTTCTCGGTCACGATAGCGTCGGCCGAACCATCCCGGAACGAGTACGACGAGACCGGAGAGCAGGTACAGGCATCCCTGCACCTCGAGCAGCGGCAGCAGACCGGTGACCGGTTGGAGAAGCCCTGCGGCCAGCAGCCCGACGCCCTGGCCGACGGCGTTCACCAGCCCGAACGCCGCGAACGCGCCGCCCCGATCGGTGACGGTGGTCTGGATCATGCTGATGTAGCCGGTGGTGAGCAGCACCCCGGGAGCGCCGACCAGGATGAACATAATGACGTACGGCCAGAGTGCGGTCGTGATGAACGGAAGGTTCCACACCAGAAGCGACACCACGCCGAACGAGAGCGCGCCGACGATGAGAAGTCGCTTCGGTCGAGCGGTGACCGCGAGGAACCCGAGTGCGGCGCCCGCGGCGATGGACCCGATGGCCTGGATGCCCCGCAGCAGGCCGACCGCGGCGTCCGACCCGCTCAGGCTGTTGGTCACGAACAGCACGAAGAGCACGAGGAACAGTCCCTGTGCCGCGCCGGCGAGCGCGACGGAGGCGAACAGCGCGCTGAGTCTGCGGTCTCGCAGGGTGGCAAGAACGCCGGTTGCCGCCGGCTCGTCCGCGGGCGGGGCCGTCGAACCGGGAACGAGCGCCGTTCGAGGTGCGGTCCACAGCAATGCGGCGGCCACGAGGAAGCTCGCGATGTCGACCGCGACGACGAGGTCGAGCCGGCCGAACGCGAGGAGGGCACCACCGAGCGGGCCGCCGACGAGGCGTCCGATGTTCTGCGCGAGCCCGACCAGCGCGTTGGCGCTCACCAGCCGATCCGGCTCGACGAGCTCGGGAAGCCAGGAGTCCTTGGCCGGCTCGAAGATCGCGGCGCATGATGCCTGCAGCACGATCACGACGTACAGGATCGGGAGGTCGGCCGTCGACCGCACGAAGAAGAGAGGCGCGACGGCGAGAGCCTGCACGAGGCTGATGGCGATCAGCAGCCTGCGGCGATCGAAGCGGGCGATGAGTCGTGCCGCGAGCGGCGCCAGCGCGACGGCCGGAAGCAGCTCGAGAACGAAGGCGAGCGACGTTCCGATCGCGGATCCGGTGAGGCGGTAGACGACGAGCGGAAGGGCGACGAAGAGCATCCAGTCCCCGGTGTCGGAGACCAGGCCCGCCGCGAGCACTCTGGCGAAGACGGGCGAGCGGAGGGCGGTTGTCATGATGCCCTTCCGTGGGGTCGGGGCAACGCGAGAATCGACACGTCGACCGGATCCGCGTCGGCGGGGGCATCCGCTCGCGTGGCGGCGATGTACGGCCGCACGATGGCGTCGATCGCCTCGGCGATGGCTCGCAACTCGGAGGGGCTCACCTTGAGGCCGTAGTGCGCGTGTGCATCCGCCTCACGCCACTTCTGCGGCAGGTCGTCACGGCGTCGCAGGTACTCCCGCGCAGCCTGGTAGTCGAGCTGCACCGATGCGGCGAACAGCTCGGACGCCTCCGCGATGTCCGGATCCGTGGTGAAGCCCGTGATCGTGGCGCGCCACGGGCGTTCCCTGCCGTCCGATGAGGCGTCCTTCTCCACGAGCCCGAGGCCGGCGAGCACCCGGAGGTGGTAGCTGCTGTTCGACGGCGTGTCGCCGATCGCTCGTGCGCACTGGGACGCCGTCGCCGGGCCTTCGGACATCAGGTACCCGAGCAGGTCCAGTCGCACGGGGTGGGCGAGTGCGGCGACCGTCGCCGGGTCGCTGAGGGTGGGGCGGCGGGCATCCATGACGACTCCAAACTCTGAAAGACCGTTTCAGAGTACGTGTATCCCGTGGGATCTGCAAGACTCTTTCAGAGTTTTGCGGCGAGCGCGGTTCCTCCCCGGGCTCGCGACGGTCTGCCGCGCTTCGGCTTCTGGGTGTCGACGGGCACGCCCCGTCTGGCCTGATCGGCGAAGCCCGCGAGGCTTCCTTCGACGTGATCGAGCCAGCGCAGCTCCGCCTCCGCCTGGAAGACGAGGCTGTCGAGCACGAGCGATCCGGCGATCTCGGTGGCATCCGCCGGGTCATCCGCTGCGCGTTTCGCGCGGGTGAGGTCCTGCAGCACCGCCATGGTCGCGGCGCGTTGCACCTGGATGACCCGCGCGACGTCCACCCCGGGCAGCGTGGCGGCCAGCGCGAGCTTGACCACCAGCTCGTCGCGTGCAGCGCTCGGCGTCCGTTCGACGGGGGAGGACAGCCAGCTGCGCACCTCGGCGCGGCCGGACTCGGTGATCGCGTAGAAGACGTGCCCCTGGTCATCCGCACCGGCGTTCTCGACGAGGCCGTCACGCTCAAGGCGGTCGAGGGTGTTGTAGACCTGTCCGACGTTCAGGGGCCACGTCGAGCCCGTTCTGCGGTCGAACTCCGCCCTAAGTTGGTACCCGTAGCAGGCATCCTGATCCAGGATGGCAAGCAGACTCTGTCGCACCGACACCGGCGCACCTCCACGTCTTCACCGATCGGCGCGCGACCCGCAGGAAGTGCCCTCGCAGATTCACATGCCCGGAATGTAGTTACCGAGTATTGCTATACCTGGAATGCATTCGTGGTCAAGAGCTCGCGCGGCGTGTCTGACGGCGCGCGTCACATGGTTGTCATTCCGCGTGATCACGGGGGATAATGCCTCTGTCGGCATTGAGCCGCAGAACATATCAGCCGTGACGTGTCCGTCGTGTGGTCGTAGGGGAAGACGCACCACATCGAACGGAGGACACCATGGCGTCAATAAAGGCTCGAGGAGTGCTTTACGTGCACTCCTCTCCTCGCGCGCTCTGCCCCCACCTCGAATGGTCGGTCGGGCGCGCTTTGGGGCGCCCGGTCAACTTCACGTGGCAGGAGCAGCCCGTGCTGCCCGGCGCTCTGCGCACGGAGTTCTTCTGGGAGGGCGAGCGCGGTACTGCGGCGCGCGTCGCCTCCTCATTGCTGGGCTGGGAGCACCTTCGGTTCGAGGTGACCGAGGATGCCGGCCTCGGCACCGACGGTGGCCGTTGGATTCACACGCCTGCGCTGGGCATCTTCCACGCGCAGACCGACACGGCCGGCAACACCGTGATCCCCGAGGACCGCGTGCGCTACGCCATGGAACTCGCCGGCTCGAACGCACTCGAGCTTCAGCGGGAGCTGCGCCTCGCGCTCGGGCAAGCGTGGGATGACGAGCTCGAGCCGTTCAGGCACGCGAGCGACGACGCTCCGGTCATCTGGCTGCACAAGGTCGGCTGACCGGAACGCAAGAAGGGGGCGTACGGGCCCGCGGCGCGAATAGCGGCAGCCGGATGTCTTTCCCGGCGCTGCGAAAGCGAAGCGGGCCCGC
>JBQCJQ010000334.1:0-3811 GCA_051952615.1 Humibacter sp. | reverse complement strand
GGCCGCACGGATGCCGTTGACGTTGACGGTCGCGATGCGCAGGGGACGGCGAGATGGCATGGGTCGAGTTTAGTCGGGACCCCCGACGCTCCCGCGGCGTCGGTCGGGCACCCGAACCATCACGGGCCGAGGCGTCCTACCGCGCTTGGCCCGGGTCGTAGGGCCCGCTGTCCGTCCACCACTTGCGCTTGCCGGGCAGAGCGGGCGGCGGCTCGGCCTCGATGCGGCGCAGCTCATCCGCGGCATCCCGCACCCGTCGGTTGGCGAACCACTTGGCGAGCCAGCGTGCCGATGCGGCGTGTGCACGCTCCTCCTGCAAGTGCGTCCTGGCGATCAGCAGCCGCGCTTCGCGCTGCGCCACCGCTCGCTCGTAGGCGACCTGCTCTGGGCTGAGCTTGCGCGGCTCGAGACCCCGGTCGAACATCCCGACCGCGATCCAGGCGGCCGCGAGCAGGATGATGCGGCAGATGAAGTTGAACCAGAGCAGCAGGCCGACGAACACCGCGAAGGTCGCCAGCAGCGGGTTCTTGCTCGCGCCGCCGATGATGAGACCGCTGACGGCACTGAGCGCGCTCAGCGCCACCGCGCCGATCAGCGAGCCGACGACGAGCGACCGCCACGGGATGACCACCCTCGAGAGCACCCGGTACATCGCCGCGAGCGTGATGAAGTTGAGCGCGATCGACACCGCGAACCCGATGACGTAGCCCGAGAGATTGGTGCCGAACGCGTCGGACTTCACTCCGATGAAGTCGAGGAACGATGTGAGCGCCTCGGTCGTGACGACCGTGACCACCGCCGATGCGACGAGCAGCACGCCGAAGAGGATCGAGAGCCCTAGGTCAGTGACCTTCTGCAGGGCGTAGTTGCGGTCGTCCCGTTCGAGGTCGAACATGGCACGAACGGCCTGGCGGGTGTAGTACAGCCACGCGATGGCGGTCCACAGCAGACCGACCACGGCGATGATGCTCGTCCACCCGAAGGTGGTGCTGAGGCTGCGCAACGCGTCCTCGCTCACGACGCCGGGCTGTCCGTCGTCCGTGGCGATCAGCCCTGGAATGGCGTCGTTGATGATGCGCACCAGCTGGTTCATGACGCTGGAGTTGGTCGTGAGCCACACGCCCGCGACGGAGAACCCCACCCACAGAGCCGCGAAGATCGCGAACAGCGACTGATACGACATTCCGGCCGTGCGCAGGTTGCCGTCGTTGTACGAGAACTGGATCCACACCCGGTACGGCTTGAGACGCGTCACCCACTGCCACCACCGGCTGACCTGCCTGACCGGTCCGCGCAGTCGATCCCGCAGCGGATCGGCTATGTCCTCGAAGCGTTCCGCGAGCTGTTGGCGCTCCCGAACGGCCTCGTCCTTGAGATGGTCGAGTCCATGGTTCTCGTGTGCACCGACGACGGATGCCGTTGCCTCAACGCCAGCTGCTGCTTCAGGTGCCCCTGGCGAGGCATCCGCCGACTTCACGTTCCGCCGCGCCACGGCATCAGCTTAATGAGGCCGCACCTCTTCATTTGCGAAGGCATGCGTTCAGCGGCATAGGCTGGTGCCCGTGTCGACCCAGATCATCGGCGTCGGCGTCGGCCACGGCATCGCCGTGGGTCCTGCGCTGCGTATGCCCGACCCGATCGGCGAGCCGCCCGACGTCGAATCGCAGGCGGAGGCGCTCGACGAGTACCGGCGTGTCGACGACGCGCTGGCCGCGGTGACGGCCGAGCTCGTGGAGCTCGGACGGCGCGCAGGAGGCGACGCCGAGGACATCCTCGAAGCGCAGGCGCTGATGGCGCAGGACCCTGCAGTCGTCGATGACATCCGGCAGCGGGTCGGCGACGGCAAGACCGCCGAGCGTGCCGTCTACGAGGCGTACGAGGGCTACGCGCGAGTGCTCGAAGGCCTCGGGGACAACCCCGCTGCACGCGGAGCGGATGTTCGGGATGTCGCCCGCCGCGTCATCGCCCGCCTTCTCGGTGTCGAGCTGCCCACCGTGCCCGAGGCGGAGTCGCCGTTCGTGCTCGTCGCCTACGATCTCGCGCCGGCGGACACCGCAACCCTCGACCTGTCGAAGGTGCTCGCGATCGTCACGCGCGACGGGAGCAACTCCTCGCACACGGCCATCCTTGCTCGCAACAAAGACCTCGTCGCGGTCGTCGGCGCTGCGGGAAGCGATGCGATCGTGAACGGCCAGACCGTGATCGTCGACGCCGAGTCCGGCAGCGTGATCACGGACCCCGACGCCGCGATGCTCGCCGCGACGGCGGAGCGCGGGGGACGGGTCGTCGCCGCGCGTCCGCTCACCCCGGGCGCCCTCGCCGACGGAACCCCCGTGCCGCTGCTCGCCAACGTCGGGTCCCCGGAGGACGCCGTGCCCGCCGTGGCCCAAGGCGCCGAGGGCGTCGGCCTGTTCCGCACCGAGTTCCTCTATCTGGATGCCCGCACAGCGCCATCCGTCGAGTTCCAGCGGTCCCGCTATCGCGACCTGATGGCCGCGTTCTCCGGCCGCAAGGTGGTCGTTCGCGCTCTGGACGCCGGAGCGGACAAGCAGCTCGCCTTCCTCGGCCACACGCACGAGGAGAACCCCGCTCTCGGCCGACGTGGCATCCGCGCCCTCCGCGAGCACGAGGGCGTGCTCCGCGATCAGCTCACCGCGCTCGTCGGCGCACAGCAGGACACCGGCGCCGACCTGTGGGTGATGGCCCCGATGGTCGCCGACGTCGACGAGACCGTCTATTTCATGAACGTCGCGCGCTCACTCGGCCTGAGCACCGTCGGAGTCACCGTCGAGGTGCCATCTGCTGCGGTGCTCGCCGACCAGGTGCTGCCCCTCTGCGACTTCGTGAGCATCGGCACGAACGACCTCACTCAGTACACACTGGCCGCCGACCGCATGCTCGGGTCGGTTGCGCAGTATCAGGACCCGTGGCATCCGGCGGTGCTTCGCCTCGTCAAGATGGTGGGGGATGCCGGCCTGGCCTCGCACATCCCCGTCGGTGTGTGCGGTGAGGCCGCGTCCGACCCACTGATGGCGATCGTGCTCGTCGGGCTCGGTGCGGAGGATCTCTCGATGTCTCCTGGCGCGCTCGCGGATGTGCGGGCGATGCTCTCCCGCGTCACGCTGGCGCAGGCCCGTGAGCTCGCCGAGCGCACCCTGCAGCAGACGAGTGCCGCGGCCGCGCGAGCCGTCGTGGCCGACGCGCTCGCCTGAGGCCCTCTGAGTGGCGTCACGGCCGGCCTTCGTGCTTGCCTTGCGCACCCATAGGCTGGACGAATGGACGTACGGACCCTCCCCATCGATCAGAAGTCCGCAGAACGACTGGCTGCCGACGGTTTGAGGCTCGGCATCGTCGACACGACGGATCGCGCAGCTCTTGCTGCATGGGACGAGGCCGACTATCGGGGCTTCCACGACTCCAGGCCGACCCAGGAGGTCATCGACCAGCACCTGCGTCACTCCGCGTACCGTCGCACGAGCGGGGTGTGGGATGCCGCCATCCCCGAGCCGGAGATCCCCGTCGCGACGGTGTCGAGCTGGGCAGACCTTCTTGCGGTGCCCGGCGGAACGGTGCAGTCGTGGGGGATCAGCTCCGTCACCGTCTCGCCGACCCACCGGCGTCGTGGCATCGCCCGCGCGCTCCTCGAATCCGAGCTGCGCACCGCGGCGGCCGCCGGTGTGCCGCTCGCGTCGCTCACGGTCTCAGAGGCGACGATCTACGGTCGTTACGGATTCGGACCGGCGACCCAGGTGGCCGACCTCGTGATCGACACCAAGCGCGCGGGCTGGAACGGTCCGAGCGCGCCGGGACG
>JBQCJQ010000333.1:0-6584 GCA_051952615.1 Humibacter sp. | reverse complement strand
CGGCGACGCGGACTGAGCGAGGGCTCGGCTTTCAGCTCCAGCGGGCTGCTCAACCCGCGAGGGTAGCGGGTGCGGTGCTTCCCCTCTCGATGAGCTGCACGGGATGTCGCGCCGAACGCAGCCGGGTACGACGTCCCGCAAGCTGATCGAGCAGCATCCTGGCCGCCGCCGCACCCTGATCGAACGGGCGCTGCGCGACAGCGGTGAGACCGAAGACCTCCGCAAGGCCGTGGTCGTCGATGGCCGCCGCCGAGAGCTCGGCGGGGACCTGCAAGCCGAGGCCCTCGGCGACGAGCATCGCCATGACTCCGAGCGAGTCCGAGTCGGCGAAGATCGCCGTCGGCCTCGGCTCCCGTGCGGTGAGCAGCGCAGCCAGCCGCCTGCGGGTCATGGCCGGATCGGGGTCGGCGCGGATCGCGAGCTCCGGCCGCACCGGAATCCCCGCATCGCGCAGTGCGCTCTCATACCCCTCGCGGCGCTGCGCCGCCGTCGCTTTGGTACGCCCCGGCAGGCCAGCACCGCCGAGGTGCGCGATGCACGTGTGGCCGAGCTCGATGAGGTGACGTGTCGCCATCCGTGCTGCTCCGGCCTGATCGATCGCGACATGTGGCAGCCCTCGCACCGAGCCGCCGACGAGCATCACCGGGTTGCCGGTAGCGATGAGCTGGCGTCGTTCCTCCGCATCGAAGTCGATGCACAGAGCGATCAACGCGTCGGTGCGGCGCCGCAGTATCGTGCGGCGGAACACCCGCTCCCGCTCGCCGCCGTGCTGTCCGAGGCTGAACAGGATGAGGTCGTAGCTCTCCGATCGCAGAACGGCGTCCACCCCCTCGATCACCTCGGCGCAGAACGGAAGGGCGAGCCCCGGCACGATCGCCCCTATCGCCATCGTGCGGCCGGATGCCAGGCCTGACGCACTCGACGATGGGACGTATCCCAGGTCATCCGCTGCCCTTCGCACCCTGTCGCGGGTGGTCTCCGACACGTTCGGCAGGCCCCTGAGGGCTCGCGAGACGGTCGCGGTGGACACGCCGGCGGCGCCCGCGATGTCGGTGATGCTGCTCGTTCGACCGCTCTCGCGAGCTCCGGTCAGCGTGCGGCCGGTGGAAGCCACGGATCTAGCCCTTGACGGCTCCAGAGGTCAGTCCGGAGACGACCGACCTTCGGAAGATCAGTACGAGGATGGCGATGGGGACGACCGCGACCGCGCTCGCGGCGAAGATCGTTCCGTACGGCGTGATGTGCGCGTTGCCGAACAGCGCGATGCCGACCGGGATGGTGCGGAACGCGTCGGCGCTGTTGAACGAGAGTGCCATGAGGACCTCGGTCCAGCAGGCGGTGAACGCGAAGATCCCCGCGGTGAACAGCCCAGGAAGCGTCATCGGCAGCACGACCTGCCAGACCGTGCGGAACGGGCCGGCCCCGTCGATGCGCGCCGTCTCCTCCATCTCCTTCGGAACCCCGATGAAGTAGTTGCGGAGGATCCAGATCGCGAACGGCAGGTTCAGCGCGGTGTACGGAACGATCAGCGCCTGGTAGCTGTTCAGCCAGCCGAGGTTGCGCATCAGCAGGTAGAGCGGCGCGATGAGCGCGATCGCCGGGAACACCGAGATGATCAGGAGCAGCACCATGATCGTGAAGCGCCCACGCATCGGCAGGCGCCCCAGCGCGTAGCCGGCGAACGTGCCGAACGCCAGCACCAGCACGGTGGAGGCGATCGCGACGATCAGCGAGTTCAGGATGTACTGACCGAAGTTGTACTGCGTGAACGCCGTGACGTAGTTCTCGACCGAGATGGGGTTCGGGAACCACTGCGGCGGCGCCGCCGCGACACCGGCCGTCGTCTTCAAGCTCGTGGCGAGCATCCAATAGATCGGTGCCATCACGAAGATCACGACCAGGATCGACGAGATGATCAGGCCGACGCGGCCGCCTGTTGTGCGTCTGCTGCTCATGGTCACATCTCCGATTCAGACACCTGCGAACGGAACACCCGCAGGAACAACAGACACCCGAGCACCACGAGCAACGCGGTCGTCGTCGCGACCGCGGCTCCCGGTCCGAATTTCAAGTCGGTGAACATGGCTCTATACCCGAGGATGGCGAGCGAGGTCGTCGCATTCTGCGGACCGCCCTGGGTGAGCACGAACGGCAGGTCGAACACCCCGAACGCCTGCAGCACCCGGAACAGCACCGCGAGTGCGATGGTCGGCCGCAGCAGCGGAACGGTGACCCGCCAGAACGTCTTCCACCCGTTCGCCCCGTCGATCTCGGCGGCTTCGTACACATCCCGAGGCAGCATGACGAGGCCGGCTAGCACGATGATCGCGACGAACGGCGTCGTCTTCCAGATGTCGGCGATCATCATCGCGATGATGGCCGAGGCGGGCGATCCGAGGATGACCGGATGCCCGAACCCGAGCACCGACAGGATCTGCGTCGCGACACCGGCGATCGGGTCGTAGATGTAGTCCCACAGGGTGGCCGAGATGACGGTGATCAGGGACCACGGGATGAGCAGCATCGCCATCATCCAGCCGCGCGCGCCGACCAGCCGTTCGAGCACGAGCGCTATCAGGGTCCCCAGGATGATCTCGACGACCACGGTGATCACCGTGTATCCGATGGTGAACACGAGGGCGTACTGCCAGGTGGGGTTGGTCAGCACGACGTTGTAGTTGTCGAGCGTGAACCCGTCGATCTGAAAGCCCGAGCCCAGCACGTTGACGTTGCTGAAGCTCATCACGACGGAGAACATGATGGGGAAGATCGTCACGGCGGCGATGACGAGAAGTGCCGGAGCCGAGAAGCCCCAACCCAGCCTCGCCATGGTGCGGCGATAGACGTCTTTCTTGCGGCGTTCGCCCAGGTGCGGTCCACCGCTGCGCGCCGGTGCCGCGACGTGTGTGCTTGTCATTGCGCTCTCCTCGGCCGAGAACGGTCGCCGCGGCCGGGCCGAGGTCGGTCATCCCGCCTCGGCCCGGCCACGTGCCGGTCTTACAGGCCGCCGTTCTTGACGGCGGTGTTGATCTGGCTGTTCGCCTTCTGGATGGCCTCCTGCGGACTCAACGAGCCGGCAAGCACGCCGTTGACGTTGGAGTAGATCGCCTGGCTGACCTCGGGGTAGTTCGGGGTCTGCGCCGGACGGGCGATCAGCTTCGTCTGCGAGACGATGGCCAGCACCGGGTTGGCGCTCTTCACCGAGGACGAGGAGCGCACGGCGGCGTTCGTCGGGATCTCGCTGAACTTCGTGGCGAGCGTCGTCTGGGCGTCATTGCCGGTCATCCACTTGATGAAGGTCAGGTCTGCCGCGACGTTCTTGCTGTGCGGGTTGACGTACAGGTTCCAGCCACCGATGTTCGAGTATCCGGGGGTCGGCTGACCCTGGAAGCTCGGCATCGGGGAGACCCCGACCTTGCCGACGACGGCCGATCCGGATGCCTGCGACGTGGAATACGCGTAGTCCCAGTTGCGCAGGAACAGTGCGTCACCGGCGGAGAACGCGTTCATCGACTGCGTCTCCTGGAACGTCGACGAGGCCTGCGGGCTCACGCCGCTCTTGACGAGAGACTGCTCGAACGTGAGGGCTTTCGTCGCCGCTGCGCTGTTCAGCGTCGAGGCATCCGCCTTGCTGTTGAGCACGGTGCCGCCCGCGTCACCGAGGAACTCCATGAAGTTGCACGTCGCGCCCTCGTAGTTCGCACCCTGGAACACGTAGCCGTACTTCACCTGGCCCTTGGCCTGGATGGTCTTGGCGTCGGAGACGAGCTCCTCCCACGTCGTCGGAACCTTCATGTTGTTCGCGGCGAGCAGGTCCTTGCGGTAGTACAGGAAGCCCTGGTCCTCGAAGAACGGTGCGCCGTAGACCTCACCGTTGTAGGTCGCTCCGGCCACGAGCCCGTTCGCGAAGGTGTCCCAATAGCTCTTCGGAAGGTACTTCGACAGAGGCACCGCGAGCTGGTGCGCACCGAACTGTGCCGGCCAGATCACGTCGCCCATGAACACGTCGGGGCCGCCGCCTCCTGAGATCTGCGTCGTCAGGGTCGCGCGGTTCGTGTCGGTGTCGTTCGGCGCGCTGATGAGCTTGACGTGGATGTTCGGGTATGCCTTCTCGAAGTCGCTGATCAGCACCGTGCGCGGGTCTGCGCCGCTCGTCGTGATGGGGCTCGCCCACCAGGTGATGGATCCTTTTGTCGCGTTGCCGGCCGCCGCGCTGGTCGAGCCGGATCCGCTGCCGCCCGAGCTGCACGCGCTGAGCACGGCGACCGTCGCGACGGCGGTGGCGATGGCCGCCACTTTCATGACGGAGCGCTTACGCCTCAGCGCCCCCCTGATGTTCATTGCCTGTGTGATGTTCTTCGACATGATGTCCTCGTATTCGCTGTTCGTCCGAGGTGCCACGGATGACGGCGGCAGCGGCATCGCTGAGGTGTCGGAGCTCACCGAGCACGTGGCTCAGTTCCGCACCGAACCGCGGGAACAACGGATGAAGGTCGCGCGCGTCACGTCGAAGATGTGCTGGCGCAGCTGCGTGAGAGGTTCATCGGGCCGCCCCGCTGAACGGTGTGCACCGGGATCTAGCTCCCGACGCATTTGCGAAATTAGGCCGAGTGCGCCCGCTCTGCAAGCGTTTGCGGTACACGCTTGCTAACGAATGTCTGAGAGCTTTCTCAGGTTGACACAACCCCCATTAAAGGGGACGAATTCAGAAGACCGGGCGCACGAACCGATCGAATCTTCCCGTTGGACCGATGATGCGACCGGGCGGCAGTCTTGAAGCATGGACTACACACACCTTGGCCGGACCGGCCTCGTCGTCTCCCGAATCGTTCTCGGAACGATGAACTTCGGCCCCCGCACTTCCGAGCCCGACGCGCACGCCATCATGGACGCCGCGCAGGCCAACGGCATCAACTTCTTCGACACGGCCAACGGCTACGGCGGCCCCGACCACCACGGCCACACCGAGGAGATCATCGGCAACTGGTTCGCGAAGGGCGGCGCTCGCCGCGACAAGACCGTGCTCGCCACCAAGCTCTACGGCGACATGGGTGAGACCTGGCCGAACAGCGGCAAGCTCTCCGCGTTCAACATCCGCAAGTCGATCGACGCCAGCCTGCGTCGTCTGCAGACGGACCACGTCGAGCTCATCCAGTTCCACCACGTCGACCGGGACACCCCGTGGGACGAGATCTGGCAGGCCATCGAGGTCGCCGTTCAGCAGGGCAAGGTCATCTACGCGGGAAGCAGCAACTTCGCGGGCTGGCACATCGCGCAGGCTCAGGAGGCGGCCAAGTCGCGCCACTTCGTCGGCCTGGTGAGCGAGCAGTCGCTCTACAACCTGATCGTGCGGGATATCGAGCGTGAGGTCATCCCGGCCGCTCAGCACTACGGACTCGGCATCATCCCCTGGTCGCCGCTGCAGGGCGGTCTGCTCGGTGGCGTGATCAAGGCGCAGTCCGACACCGCACGTCGCAACGAGGGCCGTTCGGCCGAGTCGATCGAGTCGCACCGTTCGCAGCTCGAGGCGTACGAGGCGCTTGCGGATGAGCTCGGCGCGACCCCTGCTCAGCTCGCCCTCGCCTGGTTGCTGCACCAGCCGGCCGTGACCGGACCGATCACGGGACCGCGCACCGCAGACCAGCTCGACGGCATCCTCGGTTCGCTCGACGTCAAGCTCGACGCGCAGGTGCTCGCACGCCTCGACGAGCTCTTCCCCGGCTACAAGACCGCTCCGGAGGACTACGCCTGGTAGGCGATCGTTCGGATGCTTCCGCCCTGGTGGCCGGCCCGAGTGGCTCAGGCCGCCAGGGCGGAGGCGTTTAGTTGACCGAGGAATGACCTCGCCGCGGGGCTCACGACACCGGCCGTCGCGAGGCCGACCGACCACTCGAGTCCCGGCGCGTTGAGCGGAACGGAGACGAGCGCCTTCGGCCGCTTGGCGGAGAAGTGCTCGGGCACCACTGCGATGCCCAGGCCGTGCTGCACCAGATCGAGCAGGGATGACACGTCGTTCGTCTCCAGCTCCACCCGCTGCGGCACCCCGATGGCGGCCAGCGCCCTTGCCACGAGAACCTGGGCTCCCCACTCGCCTTGAAAGCCGATCAAGGTCTCCTTCGCGACGTCGCCGAGGTTCAGCGACCTCGCTGTGGCGAACGGATGCGACGGGCTGCAGAGCACGGTGAACGGCTCGCTCGAGACGCGGCGCACGGCGACGCCGAGCGGAGTCAGTCCGCACTCGGCGATCAGTGCGATGTCGATGCGTCCGGCGGCGACCTCGTCGAGAAGCCGGGTCGAGCCGGCGAAGCTGAGCCGCACCCCGACGCCGGGGTGTCTGGTGCGGAACGTCGCGAGCTCGGCAGGCAGGTCGCACACACCGAGACACTGCTCGGAACCGACGCTCAGCGTGCCGGTGAGTACGCCCTTTACCGCGGTCACGGCATCCCGCGCGGCTGCAGCACTGGCGAGGGTGCGCACCGACTCGGTGAACAGCGCGTGCCCGGCCTGGGTCAGCTCCACGCGACGGGTGCTGCGCAGGACCAGCTCGGTGCCGAGCTCGCTCTCCACCGCCCGGATGGATGCCG
>JBQCJQ010000332.1:0-5393 GCA_051952615.1 Humibacter sp. | reverse complement strand
CCGACCCTGGCGACGATCGTCTTGGCGACCGGCTTGAGCCATGCCAAGCGTGCCGATTCGGCGTCCGCGCCCACGAACGGAACGCCCGCCGCGGTGAGCAGAGCGCGAAGCGCACCATTCTCACCGCTGGCGCCGTGCAGGGCGGGCCACACCACGTCGGGACGGAGGTCGTGAATCGCCGTCAAAAGGGAGGCATCCGGTTCCCGCACGGTCACGCGGTGGCCATGGGCGGAGAGTCCGTCAGCGACCCGTCTTCCCGATCGGAGCGAGACGTCGCGTTCGTGCGAGATGCCGCCCGCGAGGACGAGCACGTTGAGTCGTTCGAAATCGGTCATGAGCTCTGCGCTTCTCTCGGACGTGTCACCGGATGACGGTGGGCGGGTGCTATCGGAGGTCGGAGGGAGGGAAGGTGTTGGCCGTGCTGCGCTCCTGGCGCAGAGCACCGGTGCCGGCGAAGGTGTCGAGCAGGTCGAGCTCGCCGTTCACCACGTTGGCCAGCCGGCGGATGCCGACGCGAATCGACTCTGGGGTGGGGTAACAGAACGAAAGCCGGATGTTCTGGGCACCGTCACCGTCGGCGTAGAACGCGGTTCCGGGAGTGTAGGCGACGAGTTCGGTGACGGCGCGCGGAAGCATCGCCTTCGAGTCGAGCGATTCGGGCAGCGTTACCCACACGTAGAAGCCGCCGTTCGGGTTCGTCCAGCGGAGCTCGGGCAGGTGTTCCTCCAGAGCGGAGATCATCGCCTGCTTGCGTTCGCGGTACACGCCGCGGAACGAGTCAATCTGACCGCGCCAGTCAGCTTCGGAGAGGTACTGCGAGACGATCAGCTGGGTGAACGAGCTCGGGCTGAGCACGGCGGCCTCGTTGGCCAGGATGAGCTTCTCGCGGATGGCGTGCGGGGCGAGCGCCCAACCGACGCGGAATCCGGGGGCGAGGGTCTTCGAGAACGTGCCGAGGTAGACCACACCTTCGTCATCCACGGAGCGCATCGCTGCGGGAGGCTTCTGGTCGAAGTAGAGCAGACCGTAGGGATTGTCCTCGAGCACCAGGATGTCGTTCTCACGACAGATCTCGAGGATCTCCAGTCGGCGCTCCCACGTGAGGGTCACGCCCGCCGGGTTGTGGAACGTCGGCACGGTGTAGAGGAACTTGACCCGCCTGCCGATCGCCTTCGCGTTGGCGATGTGCTCACGCAGAGCCTCGGGGATGAGGCCGTGCTCATCCATCGGAACGTGGTCGACCTCGGCCTGATACGACTTGAAGATCACCAACGCCGTGACGTAGCTGGGACCCTCGGCGAGCACGAGGTCGCCCGGGTCGATGAACAGCTTCGCGAACAGCTCGAGGGCGTGCTGCGAACCGGTCGTCACGACGACGTCGTCCGCGCTGGCGCTGATTCCCTCGAGGGCCATCACCTCGGTGATCTGCTCGCGAAGCAGGGGAACCCCCTGGCCGGAGCCGTATTGCAGCGCGACCGGTCCCTGTTCGCGCATCACCCTGTCCATGGCACCGACGACAAGATCTTCGGGCAGAGCGGAAACGTAGGGCATCCCGCCGGCAAGCGAGACCACCTCGGGCCGCGAGGCGACGGCGAACAGAGCTCGAACCTCACTGGCGGCCAGGCCGGCCGTGCGCTGCGCGTAGTGCGAGTACCAGGGGTCGAGATTGTTGCCAGTGCCGTGCTGGCGGCCGTTTTCGATCACGTGTCATTCCGTTCTGGGCGTGGTTTCCATGCTATGGGATGCCTGCTGGATGGCCAGCATGGGTGGCGCCGGGCCTCCTCTGTGCGCATAACTCCTGCAATTCGCGGCGCCGGGGTCCGGAGTTCTGCGGGATTCCGGGGCGGTGGTGTCATCACGGGGACGATCTGCAGGAGTTATGCGCTCGGGGGGCCGGGGGGTGTGCGGCTGCGGCTGGGGGGGCTGCGGTTGAAGGACTGGGGCCGGGGCGGGGTATGCAAAACGCCCGCCCGGCGTGAGCCGGACGGGCGTGAGAGCCTTGACCGACCTACTTGATGTAGGCGGCCAGGTCAGCCTCGAGGGCGGGCTTCGGCTTGGCGCCGATGACGGTCTTCACGACCTCGCCGCCCTGGTAGACCTTCATCGCCGGGATCGACGTGATCTGGTACTTCGCCGCGGTCTGCGGGTTGTCGTCGACGTTCAGCTTGACGATGTCGATCTTGTCGGCGTGCTCGGCCGCGATCTGGTCGAGGATGGGCGAGACCGCGCGACACGGACCGCACCACTCGGCCCAGAAGTCCACGAGGATGGTCTTCTCGGACTTGAGCACCTCGCTCTCGAACGTGGCGTCGGTGACGGACTTGGCGGTGGACATGTTTTCTCCTTCTGTAGGTCGTGAAATCTTCAGGTCGTGAATCCTCGGAGCTCAGCCGGCGACGGTGAGCGCCTCGTGCTCTTCCTGTTCGAGCGCCGCGAGGTAATGCTCGGCGTCGAGGGCAGCAACGGTTCCACTCGCGGCCGCGGTGACCGCCTTGCGGTAGGTCGGGTCGATCACGTCTCCCGCGGCGAAGACGCCAGCGAGGTTGGTGCGTGAGGTGCGGCCTTCGACTGCGATGGTGCCGGCAGGAGTGAGGTCGAGCTGACCGTGCACGAGGTGGGTGCGCGGATCGTTGCCGATCGCGACGAACAGCCCCTCGAGCGCCAGGTCTCGCGTCTCGCCCGTGACGGTGTCGCGCAGGGTGACGCCGTTGACGGCGCCCTCACCGTTGATCGAGGCGACCTCGCTGTTCCAGACGAACTCGATCTTGTCGTTCTCGAACGCCCGGTTCTGCATGATCTTGGATGCCCGCAACGAGTCACGACGGTGGATGACGTACACCTTGCTGGCGAAGCGCGTCAGGAAGGTCGCCTCCTCGATGGCGGAGTCCCCGCCGCCGACGACCGCGATCGTCTTCTGACGGAAGAAGAACCCGTCGCAGGTCGCGCACCACGACAGTCCGTGACCAGAGAGGTGCTCCTCTTCGGGGAGACCGAGCTTGCGGTACGCGGAACCCGTCGCGAAGATGACCGAACGCGCCTCGAGCGTCTCGCCGCTACCGATACGCACCGTCTTGATCTGCCCGCTGAGGTCGACAGAGACGACGTCGTCGTACAGAACCTCCGCACCGAACTTCTCGGCCTGAACCTGGAGCTTCGCCATCAGGTCGGGACCGAGAATGCCGTCCGGGAAGCCCGGGAAGTTCTCGACCTCGGTGGTGTTCATGAGCTCGCCCCCCGCCTCGACGGAGCTGGCGATCACGAGGGGTTCGAGGTTGGCTCGTGCAGCGTAGATGGCCGCCGTGTATCCGGCGGGACCCGACCCGATGATGATGATCTGCCGCACGTGCTCTCCTTCACTACAGATGCACTTGTGAAACACAGTGTAGGCGGATGCTATTCCGAGACGCCTGGGCCGACGGGCCGGGCGGAACGGACCGGCCGACTATTGCGCCACTTGCGCACAACAGCGCCAGCTGAGGTGGCGCAATAGAGCGCAAATGGCGCAATTGCGAGTGGGTCTGGCCGGGAGGGCCGGGCGGCGGGAGCGGATCAGCGGCGCGAGATGCGACCGCGCAGGCTGGCGATGGCGACATCCAGCTCCTCGGTGCGCAGCAGCTTGAGCATGCCGACGTAGACGGCCAGCATGACGACGCCGATCGCGGCGACGGAGAGGATGGCCGCGATCTTGCCCGAGACGGCGAAGCCGTCGCTGACCCCGCCGAGCAGCGCGAGCACGGCGAAGCCGAACGCACCGGCCACCACAGCGGAGAGGACGTACCGCCACAGACCGCGGAGGATGCGGCGTCCGTCGATGCGATGCATCCTGCGACGGAGCAGCACGGCGGCGAGCAGCGCCTGCACGATTCCGCCGAGCGAGACGGCGAGGGCGATGCCGATCGCGCGATGCTCCGGCGCGACGAAGAGGCAGGTGAGCACGCCGATGATCACGATGACCGTCTGCACGACCGTATAGAAGAACGGGGTGCGCGTGTCGCCGAGGGAGTAGAACGCCCGCTGCACCACGAAGAGCATGCAGAACGGGACCATGCCGATCGCGTACGCGATGAGCACATTGCCCATCTGGGAGTACGACGAACTCGTGAGCACGACGGAGATCGGATAGGCCGCGACGATGACAGCGACACAAAAGAAGCTGATCAGAAGTGAAATCGTGCGGATGGCTGTCGAGAAGTCGAACCGAAAGGAGACCATGTCGTCGCCGCGGGCGTGCTCGGCCATCCGTGTGTAGTACGCGGTGACGATGGAGACAGCGACGATCGAGAACGGCAGCATGAAGATGAGCCACGCATTCGACATCGCGGCCACGGAGGCGACCTGCGAGTTGCCGACCGTGTTCGCCACGTTGGTCTCGATCACACCGGCGATCTGAGTGCCGACCAGCATCGCGAAGGTCCAGCCGGCGGCCTTGCCAGCGGTGCCGAGGTCGACGCCACGACACTTGAAGTCGAAGCGGAACTTCAGGCCGACCCGCCGCCAGAACAGGAACAGCACGAGCGCCTGCAGAGCGACCCCGAGCGTCGCGCCGCCGCCGAGCAGGGCGACCATGCCGGGCGTCCACGCGTGGAGGGAGCGCGAGCCGGACGGATCGCTGCCGAACACCAGGATGAACACGACGAACACCGAGATGCTGATGACGTTGTTGACGACAGGCGCCCAGGTGAACGGGCCGAACGAGTTGCGCCCGTTCAGCACCTCGCCCAGCAGCGTGTAGAGGGCCAGGAAGAAGATCTGCGGCAGCGACCAGTACGCGAACGCGGTGACCAGCTGGCCGTACTCGCCGGTCGCACCGAAGAGCGCGGAGAGCCACGGCGCCATCAGCGTGGCGATCAGGGCGACGGCGGCGAAGATCACGATTCCCACCGTGACCAGCTTGTTGATGTAGGCCTTGCCGCCATCGGCATGCACGGACGCCCGCACGATCTGCGGCACGAGGATGGCACTCAGGATGCCCTGCGCGATGATGCCGTAGATGCTGTTCGGCACGATCGTGGCCGTGCTGTAGGCGTTCGCGCCCGCGTGCACGACACCGATGGCCTGGATGAGCACCGCGATGCGCACGAACCCGAGTACCCGGGAGACCATGGTGCCGGAGGCCAGCATCGCGCTGGCGCGGCCGATGCTGCTAGCCACGCGGGGTTCCGTTCTGCGGGGCATCCGCGTCGTCGTGTTCCATTGCGTCGTGTTCCGGGTCTCCGGCGTCATCCGCCTCGGTGACGTCGTGTTCGTCGACCGACTCGTCAGACTCGTCCTCGTCGACATCCTCCGTGTCGCCGCGTCGACGGGCCGTGCGGCGGCGCACGATACTGCGCACGAGTCCGAAGCCGAAGAACAGCACGACCGCGATGCCGAGCACGAGGGCGCCGAGACCCTCC